>JAYUEB010000237.1:0-17844 GCA_043739525.1 Bdellovibrionales bacterium | reverse complement strand
TCCGTTCCAAATATTGTATCGGGCCGTTGCCCGCAGATGGTAGTTCACAAAGTCAAATGCCTCAAATGAAAGTCTCAATTTATGCTTGAGGGCAAAGTAATCAAATGCGATACCGCCAGTGGTCTCAATGACGCCGCCCTTCACAGTGAAATTGTAGAAATTTTTTGCGTAAAGTGCGTTGAATTTAAGGCGATTCAAGTCCGTTTCTTTTTCATCGACGTTTACGGCGGGTCCGTTGTTAACGGTCGTCGTCGTTTTGCGATCTGTTGAATAGCCGAGCGGATCGCTGACGACCCCCAGTTCGTAATAACGATCAAGACCCGGTTGAATGATCAAATCAATTGTCGCCTTCGCTTGTCCTGTTCTCGCCAAATAGTCAGTATGAAAATCAAAACCAGTTTGAAGTTTTGCCGCAGTATCAAGCAGTCCCGTAACTCCTTCGATTGCCGTATTGATGTTATCAACGGTTGTCTCATCGTTGATTAACTTTCCGATTGTTCCCTCTCCACGATTAACTTTATCTGTAATTTCTTCGACATTTTTTAAGCTTTTGTCGATACGCTTAAGACTATGCAAAGCATCTTTCCATGCGGTTTTAAATCCATCTGGTCCATCATCATTGACAAGATCGTCAATCGTACCAGTTATGCCGTGAATATTTTCGATGATTTCGCCGATTTCGCCTTTTCGTTCAGTCGTCAAATCTGCAAGATCACCAGTAATAGTTTCGATATTGTCGATGATGCGTCCAAGAGGCTTGTCAGTATCACCTTCAGTTGCAGCCTTCACATTATCAGCAACTGCCGAAAGAGATTTTGTGATTTTGCTGACCTCACCAATCAATCTATCAACCGACGCGCGATCATCCACCACAAGAATTTGTTCGCCTGGTCCCAATGGTGGATCCCTCGGATCACCATTAATAATTTCGACGTGTTTGTCACCCAGGATTCCGTTTGGACGAATTTCAATACGTGCGGACTTCGTCATTGGGGTATCGCCCTTAACAACGATCCAAACTTTTGCCTGCCCATGCTCGAGGACGATGTCTTTGATAATACCGACGTCAATACCGGCCATCTTCACGCCTGAATTTTTCACGATTCCCGATGCATCTTCCATCAAAAACCAAGCTGCCTTGGTGGACCCAAGATAACTTGGATCTTGAGACACTTTGAGAGACATTGTTGCGATGATTCCAGAAATAATAATGACGAGAAGTCCAACTTTGAATTCTGGAGCTTTGAGTAAAGTGCCTAACATTACTTATGCACTCCTTTATCCACAAATTTTTTGACCAGCTCGATATCCGTCTTCAAAAAATCGTCAGCAGTGCCAAATAAAAGAAGTTTTCCACTGTCGAGCATAGCGAGATAATCTCCGATTCTCAAAGCTGCAAATAAATCATGCGAGACAATAATCGATGTTGTTCCCGGCTTCAAATTGTGCGCGCTCACTATGAGATTATCCACCATTTCTGTCAGAATGGGATCAAGTCCTGTCGTCGGCTCGTCATAAATGAGAATTTCTGGATCAAGGGCTAAGGCGCGAGCAAGACCAACTCTCTTGCGCATTCCTCCTGAAAGTTCATTTGGAAGCTTATGAAAATGCTTTTCTTCAAGCCCGGATTCTTTTAATCTTCTGATCGCGATTTCCAGAACTTCTGCGCGCTTCAAGTCTCTACGATGCTCAAATAAAGGAAAGCAAACGTTTTCAATGGCTGTCATATCATCAAAAAGTGCCGCATATTGAAAAAGCATTCCATATTTATGCCGAAGTTTGGTCAGCTGCTGCTCAGTCATATTCGTAATTTCATGTCCGAGGACTTCTATGCTGCCAGACGTTGGTCTAAATAGACCTAAAATATGCTTCAAAAGTACAGACTTACCGGTGCCAGAGTAGCCGATTATCACTGTAATTTTACCTTTGGGAATAGTCAGGTTCATACCGTTGACAACAAACTCTTTTCCGTCAAAAGTTTTTTTAAGATCAGTGACCTTCACTGCAACTTCAAGGGATGAAATGTCTGTCGCAATAGTTTCAACCATTTTTAAGCCCTGATCCCAAAAAGGTGGTAAACAATCGTAATTAAGTTACTTAAGAAAAAATCAAGAACGATTACCATCACCATACTTGTCACAACACCTTGATTCGTACTTTCGCCGACTCCCGCGGCACCACCCTTGGTAAAAAAACCGCGATGTGTACAAATAACGCCGAACACAAGTCCGAAAATAAAAGATTTGAAAAGTCCTTCAAAGATAAATCTTGGTTCGAGCCAATGTTCAACGTGATCAAAAAACGTGGCTGAATCCATTTCTAAAAGATGAATACACAAAAAGTAAGATCCAAAAATTGCGACGAAATCAAAGAGCCCACAAAGAAGCGGTGTCGATATTGCACAAGCAACAACTCGAGGGCTTACCAAATATTGTTTAGGATCAACGCCCATCACCTCGAGCGCATCGATCTGTTCGGTCACCCTCATTGTTCCAAGTCGAGCTGCCATCGCTCCGCCTGCGCGAGCTGAAATAATGAGGCCCGTTAACACAGGGCCAAGTTCGCGAGTAATTCCTAAAGCAACCGTTGAACCAACAAGGCTTGTCGCGTTCACCATTTTGAAACCGAGATAGATTTGGAGACTTAGCGCCATTCCGGTGAAGAGCCCGGTCAGACAAATAATGAATACGGATTTATTTCCTGCGAACTCAATATGGCTAACAAGTTCATGAAATCGAAACGGATTGGTGAAAAATAACTTTATTGCTTCGACACCAAAAATAAAAATATCGCCGACTTCGCTGATGAAGTCGCGAATGTGTCCTAGAAAATAGAAAATGACTTCATCGAGATAGTCATTAAGCTGTTCACGCTTTTTTAGTAAATCCATTGATTAATCGATGCTCTCTCATGATGATGTCAAACAATGTAAATTCGCGGAACCCGCTCCGAAATACGAGCGAGAACCTCGTATGATATTGTACCGACTTTTTTAGCTAAATCACTTGCCAAAATTTGTTTATCTTTTTGTTTCCCAAAAAGAACAACTTCGTCGCCAATTTCAATTTTATTTTGAGGTACAATCGCCGTGAGATCGATCATAAAGTAATCCATGCACACTGTTCCGACTACGGGAACCTTGAAACCATGGCACAGAACCTCACCTGAGTTAGTCAAATTTCGAAAGTAACCGTCCGCATAGCCAATAGGGACAACGCCCACAAGGGAATCAACTGGCGCTCGCCATCTTCCACCGTACGAAACCACTTCACCCTTTTTTACTTTGTGAAGCATTGCGAGTTTTGATTTTAAACTCATGACAGGACGTAAGTCGAGTTTACCCACCTCCTGCGTCGCAACTTCGCCACCGTAAAGGGAAATTCCGGGCCGTGCTCCCAAATCTCTAACTGATGGAGGAACACTTTTGAGTAAGTGCTTTTCTCTTAAATAAAGATTAGCCGCTGCACTTGAGTTCAGCGCGTGACGAAAATGAATTTTATCTTGAAAAGATTTATCGGCTTCAAAAAACTTCTCTAATTGTTTAAAGGAATCACCGTCCGAACCGGCGTCCTCGCCAACCAGTAAATGAGTGCAGGTACCTTCAAGGTCGAAGTTTTTATTTTCATCTAAAAACTTTCGAAGCTTTGGAATTTCTGAAATCTCGAGACCCAAACGGTTCATTCCCGTATTAAACTTTAGATGAATTTTAATTTTTTGATTGGCTGATAACTCTTTCCGTAAAATTTCGAGCTCTTCATAAGCACTAATGACCGGAGTAATTTTATTCTTGATAAGTGCCTTGCTGCTTTGAGAGTCAAAGAGTCCAAAAAATAAAAGCGGCGCCTCAATCTGATTTTCTCTTAGGTGCACAGCCTCTTCAATTAAGCCAACTCCGAGGTGACTCAAATGAGTTTGAAGAAGAGTTTTCGACACGTGAATCGCTCCATGGCCGTAAGCATTAGCTTTCACCATCGGGCAAAAAAACTTCGGTTGCCCCGCGACTTCATACATAAGCTCTGCATTGTGCTTAAGATTCGAGAGATTGATTTCAGCAAAACTCGGGCGATGCACCATCGACCCCTAACCCAAATTTCGAGTTGGCTGACTCAAAAAGTCCGGAGTAAAATCTTCGTCAATTTGCCAAGCGGCAACACGATTGCCCTGATTACGCTTTACCTGGTAAAGTGCTTCGTCACAAGATTTAATCAAACCCTCTGCATCTGAACACAGTGATGGATATTCGCTAACTCCGATACTCAAAGAAAATTTGCTCTTGTCTTCAATTTGAACAAATGGAAATTGAGAGCTTTCAAATGCACGCCTCACCTTTTCAGCTTTTACTAGAGTATTTTTAATCTCTGTATGGGGCAACAAAAAGCAAAATTCACTTTGAGCGACTCGAGCCAAAATATCGATTGTACGAAAATTCTTTTTCATTGATCTCGCAAGAGCCTTCACGACCATCATCATATTTTCTTCGCCATATTTCTGACTGAGAAGATCAAAATGATCGATTTGAAGCTTCATCACAGACAACGGATGCTGAATACGACGCGCTCTTGAAACCTCGTCTTTTAGCTTTTCCTCAAAGGTTTTTTTGTTCAAAAGACCAGTGAAAACGTCTTGGGTTTGCTGCGTATGCAAAACCTTAATGAGTTCATTTCGACCATAAACACTTTCAAAAAACTCATGGCAAAGACGTACCGGTACCTGCTCTTCCGTGAGTGTCTTATTCAAAATAATACTGAGGCCTTGTAGCTGGTGGTTATCGAAATGCAACAAACAGCTAAATTCATCAATTTGAAAAACCGTGTTCATGAATTCACTAATTGCTCGCACCCCAGTGGGATTCGAGCCAATTTGTACCAGTGACTGAGAATCGAGAGATTCAATCCGAAAGCCCAAATTTTTAACCTCTGTCACTGGGGACCAAATACTTTGGGTATACACAAAACTCATTTGGTTTGGTAGAAATCGAAGATAGACCACAGGCATGCTACCGCAAAAAGAACTCACCTGAAAAATGTATTTCTTAATAAGCTCTTCTTGATCTTTAATACTGGAAAGTTCGGCGAAGTGAGTTTGCAACTTTTGAAGCGAAACTCCAGAGTCGCTTTCGTCAAAACTGAATCCTTCAAGTGCAGAACCGACGATTGGACCAATTCCCCGACGCTTTCGAAGTTGCTCATTTTCAAACTTTAGATAGAGCTGCTCAACAGACCGATCGAGGCGGTGCAAAAGTTCCGAAGACGAAATATAAGGAACGACCAAATAATCGAAGATCTCGCCGACCGATGTCTTCATGATCGAGCCAATGAGGTGGCTTTCGTCGATCAATAAAATAACCTGCGTTTCAGGACTCGATTTTCTTAAAAGTGTTAAAAATTTTTCAGATGCTGATTCGTTCTTAGAAAAATGAAGAACGAGAATATGGGGTGACGTGCTTCTAACCGCAAGCATGCCTGAATCAAGAGTCGGATAGTATTGTGTCTGATACCCAACTTCGGCCATCGCCTCGCAAAGCTCGGTAGATCTTCGATACTCATCATCTATATACACAATTTTAAAATCTGCTCTTATATCTTCAATCTTCAAGGTCTTCTCCAGCTGATCAGACTAAGGGTTTAGATCGGGGCTCACGAATCAAAACTTTAAAGTCGTCAATGTCTTCGTCTTCAGACTCAAAATCTGCCAATACATTAAATTCAGGTGGAGCTTCGTCAACTTTTGAAAGCTTCGCTTTTTTCTGAATAATTTTGTCAGAGAGTTTTTTCAAATGCTCATCAAACTCCTGATCAAGATCAGCTTCTCCAAGCTCGAAGTAGCTTTTATCCGTCTTTGCTTCATCTGGCATGTCGCCCAGGAAGTCTAAATTTAGTTGTGGATTTTTGAGAGCTTCGTAGTGATTCTCTTTGCTAGTTTCAAATGTCACAGGCAGAGCTTTTTCGACTCCAAACTGAAGTGTCATCTCAGTCCCGGAGCCCGGAGAAGATTGGACTCTCACCTGACCTTGCATCGCCTGAACCGCCCCTTGTACGAACGAAAGGCCAAGGCCATTGCCATCAACGCTTGAAAAATCTCGATAAAAAGGCAAAAAGATTTTATCTTGAATTTCTTTTGGCATCCCAATCCCTGTATCCGAAATACTGAGCTCAGCTTGATCGCCTGCCATTAGGATCTTAAATGCGAGCATTTTTTCGTCTCGCCCCTTTAAAGCTTCGATACTATTTTGTATGATTTTTTCAATCGCTTGTTGAAGTCTTTCAATTGAAGCCTTTACTTGAATTGCACTATCGAAGTCCTTTTTAACTTCAATACCTTCAAGCTCTAGTTCGTCTGAGAACTTAGAAATGGCATGTTCGCAAACTTCAGCTAAATTGACCTTTGTCATCTCTATAGGTCTTTCTGAATTATACTGCTCAAGTTCTCTTAGAAGTTCGCGAGATTTTCGTGATTCAGACTGAATCAGCTTCGCGTGAGATATAATGTCTTCCGAATCCGTCTTCGCGAGAATCAAGCTCGACTCAGCAATGATCCCCGAAATGCGATCTGAAAATATTTTGTTGAGACCACGGCTCATCATCTTGAGTAATTCAAAAACTTTCTCGTTGTTTTCGGCTTTTGTTACAGGTGCCGTATTGAGTTTGACAACTGGGGTAGGAGCCATTTGGGCAAACGGATTGATCGATGCAAGACCTTTTCGCATCAACTCATTTCGAAGACTTTTCGCCTCTAGCTTTTTGCGTTCTAGACTTTCAAATTCACTCTCAACAGAATCCTGATTATCGATACCATCCAAATCCGTCTCGTCGGCATTCGTTCGAGTAACTGGTGCTGCAGGAGTCGTCACCAGAATCTTTTGCGCAAAGAAAAATGCGATAAATGCAAATAGACCTACCATACCCAAAAGTGTTGGAAACCCGGCTTGCCATTGCTGAGAACTCGCGGCCTTGAGACTCGATTTTGGAGAGGCGACAACAGCATAGAGATTGCTGTGTTCAATTTTTTCATAGTAAGCGAAAATAGAATCTCCGCTTAAATCAACAAACGAACCAGAAGACATGGCACGTTTTGAATTCTTAAGATCAAGATAGACAGGATCAGCCGAAAAAGAGACTCCATCATAATTTTTATTCGTGTGGGCCGCGACAAAAGCTTTGTCGTTTACAAGATAGACCTTTCCAGAAGTACCTCGATAATCATCTGCAACTCCAACAAGTGGATTTTGCGCGCTCATACCAACAATATAGGCTTTCTTATTTTGGTTTTTGCGATGGGCCTCAATTTCAATAAGCGTCATGTAAATCGGTTTGCCTGTACCTTCTTGAAATTTAAACCAAGCAAAGCCTGACCCATCCACCTTTTGAAATGGCAAAGACTTAAGTGCAGCAGCCTGATACTCGCGTGTCCACAAGACTTCTTTTAAATTTGCCTCAGTCCACTTGGGAGCGTATTCAGAGCCCGTTGATTGAATAAGTGAAATCGAGTTAAAGATTCCTAAGTTTAAAGGTGACTGCGTTTTACGATTGAGAGCAAAACTGACAAGTTCACTTTTAATTTCTTCGATTTTAAAACTTACGATGCGCTTAAAGGGATTCATCTTTTGGATGGTTTCGCTTCTTAGCTGCACCTGTCTCGACTGTTCGAGACCCGAGGTTGATTTCATGAGCATAGCGACTGACGAAACAGCCGATGCCACGATAACCAAAAAGACAAAATGAGTCTTATACGAAAAAAACTTCTTCACGCGTGAACCTCATCCGTAAGGTGTTTTACCAGGCCTAGTCATTCGACGGCCTCTCCTATTGTATAGATTTCAAGCCTCGACTTGCAAGCCCCAGACGAACAGGTGTGGTCCTTCACGGCCTAAGTCGGGGAGAGCCTAGTATAAAAGACCCCTCAACTCGACTTTTCGGTTATTTTTAAATCGCTTCATCTAGGCGTTAGTCTTAAAGCTGGTCTTTGGAGTCAGCACCTCGAGTAGCGGAACTCGTTTTATTTGCGTTTAGTGCAAAAAATGCTCGCGAGGGCACGAGCCCGAGTGCAGCCTATAACGAACCAGCTTTTAATGATGACTTCGCACAGGCGGCGAATTATATGAATGCGCATGCTTAAGAAGTGCGATTTTTTAGTTATTGGATCTGGCCTTGCGGGTCTCTCTTATGCTCTGAAAGTGGCTGATCATGGCAAAGTCATGGTTATCTCTAAAACAGAAGCCCCCCTTACCAATACGGCAATGGCCCAAGGCGGAATCGCAGCTGTTATGTCTCCTGATGATAGTTTTGAAAATCATATCAAAGACACCCTGGTCGCGGGCGCAGGTCTCTGTAGACAAAATGTTGTTGAAGGCGTAGTTGAAACGGCTCCAGATCGCATCGAGGACCTTGTCAAATGGGGCGTTAAATTTGATATCGAACAAGGTGGCGGAAGAAATTTAGGGCGCGAAGGCGGACACTCTCACCGCCGAATCTTGCACGTGCAAGATCATACAGGTGCAGACATTCATGCTGAACTCTTAAAAAAAGTTATTGCTCATAAAAATATTGAGATTTTTGAAAGTCATTTTGCGGTCGATCTCATTTTAAATCGCGATTTTGAACCGACTTCTGTTGATTCACCTCGCTGTTTAGGTGCTTACGTTTTTAATAAAACACAGAAGCAGATTGTTGAATTTTATTCGCGCTTCACAATGCTCGCAACTGGCGGAGCTGGAAAAACTTATCTCTACACGACCAACTGGAGTGGCGCGACTGGCGATGGTATTGCCATGGCTTATCGGGCGGGAGCTCGCGTCGCTAATCTTGAATTCATGCAGTTTCATCCAACTTGTTTATACCACCCTGGTGAAAGAAATTTTCTTATTACCGAAGCGCTTCGAGGCGAAGGTGCCGAACTGATCAATGATCAAGGCGTTGCTTTTGCTAAAAAATTTCATCCTCAGGGAAGCCTAGCTCCTCGAGATATCGTCGCTCGTTCGATCGATGCCGAGATGAAGAGATCAGGTGCAGAATGTGTTTATCTCGATATCACTCATCGTACGCCTGAGTTTATTCGTGAACGTTTTCCACAAATTTATAAACGCTGCATGGAACTTGGTATAGATATCACAAAGCAGCCCATCCCAGTGGTGCCTGCTGCACACTATCTTTGCGGAGGAGTTCTCACTGACTGGAACGCCTGCACGGATATCAAGGGTCTCTTAGCAAGTGGCGAAAACGCCTGCACGGGCCTTCACGGAGCCAATCGCCTAGCAAGCAATTCACTCCTTGAGTGTTTGGTCTTCTCACACAATGCTGCAGAATATTGTCTTAAAAATCTAAAAGACTTTCCAGTCGCTGAAGTGAGCGAACACGGGTACAAAAATTTTGCATATCAAAATGAAGACGAAATGATCGTCATCTCCCACATGTGGGATGAGATTCGTCGTTTAATGTGGAATTACGTAGGAATAGTAAGAAGCAATCGTCGTCTATTAAGAGCAAAAACCCGCCTCGATAACATTCTAAGTGAAGTACAAGAATTTTATGGAAACGCAAGACTACACCCTGACATCATCGAACTCAGAAACATTGCACTCGTGGCACATCTTAGCGTTCAGTGCGCCCTAAAACGCCAAGAGTCGAGAGGCATCCACTACAATCTAGATTTTCCAAACACAGCCGAAGATGCGCACGAAACAATAATCAATCCAGGCTCACTCTAACTCAGGCGAGGGCGGCGGGGCTAAATGATCTCAGGGGCTGGCAAACCGATATCTGATATCTGATACCTGAATCTGTGACAGGCAACGGAACGAGAACTGCAGACCGCAACTGAGACGGAAAGACTGAGGACAGCTAACGGCTGCCTGAAAACTCATGACCGCTAAGCTCGTGATTACTCAATCCTGCAGTTTTCGATCTACGGGCAGCGGTCAACAGTCAGCTGTCTTTCAGTTTCTGTTTCGGTTGGGGGTTTATCTGCCCCTGATATCAGTTAGCCCCCGCCACCTTCGCTTGAGCGTGTGCTGAAACCAAAGCCGAAGTACAGTGTGTCGCCTGGATTTACCGAATATTTCATATCGAATCGAAACCACAAAGTTTCTAAAATGTGATACATGATTCCACCGCCAGCATGAAATCCAACTTCTGCAATTCGAGATGAGGTATTCACTTCCGAATAATAATTGATTTCAGGTCCAGCAAAAAATAGCGCGGTCATATAATTATCAATTGGAAAGTCAAATCGTCCTCGTATTGGAAGAACCGTATAGTCGACTCCGTGAGAATGACTATCTAAAAGCCCAAACTCTAAACCTCCGCCAGCCATTGGAATTTTATAAAAAAATCCCCACATTGGTAAGATTTCAGTCACGCCCTGAATTTGGTCGGGCAACATTGGGCCGGCTTGAATATTGAACTCAGATGCAAGATTTTGTGCGTATACAGAATCAATTGTCCAAAAATAGAAAAGTGTTATGAATAGAAAAAAGTATGTCCATCTCAGTCGCATGCAACTAGTGTAAACGAAATGATGTTCGTCGACAACCAGACTTGACCATTGAAGCTTTTCGGAAAGAAGATATTAAATGCAGAAAAGAAGTGAAGGACATTTTACAGGTACAAAATCGGCGAATCTCTACTATCAAAACTGGCAAACTGAAGATGCAGTCGCGACTTTAGTCATGACCCACGGTATGGCGGAGCACTCCGAAGCCTATCAATTTCTGGCTAAGGGACTCGAAAAACACAAAATCAATTTGAGCGCTTGGGACTTACGAGGCCACGGAAAGTCAGATGGAAAACGCGGGTATGTCGATAAGTTTATGGACTATGTCGACGATCTTGGCTTATTTTTAAAACATCTCGATTCTCAAAAAAAGTTAACTTTACCTTATTTTTTGGGCAGCCATTCTCTCGGTGGACTTATTAACTTAAGATACATTCTTGAAAATGGTGTTGGACGAGCAAACGGCGTCTGTTTAAGCTCGCCTCTCTTAGGAATTTCGCTAGCAGTACCTCCGATTAAAGATTTTGTTGCTACAAATGTCTTAAATCGGTTTTTACCGACCATGACTCTTCATAATGAAATTGATTTCAATGTTTTGTCGCACGATCAAGAAATTGTAAAATCTTATTCGGCTGATCCATTTCGTCACGATAAAATTTCAAGCGGCGTATATGTTGGAATGGTCGAAAATATGAAGATTATAAATGAACGCGGCGGCAATGCGATCAGTTCGCCTCTACTTATGCAGCTTGCCGGAGACGATCAAATTGTAAGCCGTCCAGCAAGCGAAGCTTTTTTCAAAACTATTTATTCAGGAAATAAAGAGCTCATTGTTTACGAAAATGATTATCACGAAATTTTTAATGAGACGGATCGCGATCTTGTTTTTGCTGATCTAGCCAAGTTCATCATGAAGAATCTTGGGAGAACGAAGTGAAATTTGCTTTGATGAGCTGTTTATTTCTTTTAGCGTGTACAAGCGAGCAGACCAAATCAGTTGCGGATATAGCTATCGATCAATCAAACGCAAGCTCTGCCGCCGTCTATGAAAAAGTCTTAGACAAATACAGCGCCGGTGATACCGAATACAACGGTTTCTATCACAGCTTTGGATTTCATGCTGCCATGATTAATTCCGATCTCATTGAAGCCAACGTCAAGCGCCAAGCTTTCTTCTATATGTGGGACAAGACACGTTCAGACGAAGAAAGAGATAAGCTCTTCAAAGTCGCGGCTGAATCAACGACTGTTTTTTTAAGTTTTTTTACTCCAGAAAAAAAAGACGATAACTTAAGCACGGACCATACGATCTGGAGACTCTTATTAGACGTAAACGGCAAGAGATATGTCGGAAAAGTTAAAAAAATAAAAAGTAATTTATCTGAAATGATCACACTTTATCCATTTCATACAAGATGGAACAGTGCTTACCTTGTTAGCTTTCCAATTCCAGTTTCGCAATCTGAACTGCAAAGCTCTAAATTCACAATTACGGGTCCAATGGGCTCACGCAATATCGATTTTTCAGCAAAATCACAATAAGAGTCCTGTAGCAAATTGCAATCCTAAGTTACAACTTGCCTAAGCAAACGCTCTATCCTAAATCTCTTTTCAATAAAGGGAGGTTTTATGAAAAAAGTTTTATTTTTATTCACTCTACTTGTTGTCGCTGGTATCGCAAAAGCGGAAATCGAAGGTCCACAGCCGATGGGTCCCGATAAAAATGTTCGCGGCAATATTAAGTTTCCAGGTTACGATAAAAAAGGAGTGACAAAAGTTTCTCAAGATTTGCACTACACAATTCAGACTTATGATTCTTCAAATTACAAACATCAAAACGATCCTATTCATGTTGATCGATTGATGATCCAAGCTTGTAACTAAGCTTCTTTGCCACCCTCTTCCTAGGAGGTGGAATAGGTCTGATTGAAAAGTTTTTCACTAAATGGATAAATCACTGACAGTTGAATTTTTTGTTCAGCCTTAATCATTCCAGATTTCTTAAGAGCCTTTGCGTAGTACTCAAGTTGCGAAAAGGCTTTATCTTTGTAACGAATACTTCCTGTTTTATAATCGATAATCCAAACAACATCATCAACGATTCCCCACAAATCTATTTGTCCGTCAATGATTTGTTCACCTTCGCGATAGCTGAAACCCATTTCAACATGGCCTTCTTCAATCAATCGTACGAGCGGTGGAAAATCGAGACCCTGCATATAGCTGAGTGCTTTTCTCACCTCTTGTCTCTGCGTCTTAAACCAACGTTCGATAAGCGCATCGACATTGCTTGAGTACTTCAGCGCCTGCATCAATTTATGAGTGAGACTTCCATGAGAGACAATTTTAAAATGATCGAGCCATTGATTTGGCTCTTTTGTCGACTTTTGTGTGCCGCCTTTTTCAAGAAGAGATGTCACAGAAAGATTCTTAGCCCGCTCGGGATCTATACTTTCAAATGGCTTACGGACTATTAGCTCAGACGCCTTCGTTGACTGCCACATATTTGGCTGAGGCTTACCCGTGATCACTTCGTATGAGTAGTGCTCAGAACGATGTATACCCGGGCTGAGATCCCATCGAATCATATCTGTCCATGAATTTTTTTCGCCTTTATCCGTCCAACTTAAAAATACAGAGTCAATGGCTCTAGTCATGGCGACGTATAAAACGCGAGCGTGCTCTGCGATTTCGCTTTTCTTCATTTTCTCAACATGATTCTTCTCTGCTACCGAAGACGTAAACTTCTCCTCAGCTCCCATCGGAATTTTAAGCGACCACAATTCCAAATTTTCATCAAATAGAAAATCAGGCTCGTGAGGCGCCTTTGGTCTTTTGTTCATACGCGCAACAATGACATGTCGAAACTGTAAACCCTTAGATGCGTGAATGGTCATGAGATTGACTCTTTCAGGCTCAACTACGGTAACGGCATCTCCTTCACTATCTTGATCAGCACGTATGTCCGATTCAATTTGAGCAATCAAATCGAGAGGATTAAATCCAGCCTTCTGTTCTTGCTCGCGCAAAAGAGATACCAGCTTCCATAAATTCGATTCATGATTTGCTTGAGAAAAATCGAAAATTCCGCATGACAAAAGAGTTTCTAAAAAGCAGCTGCCGATGCCAAGGCTTTGAACTCTCTCTAGGCAAGTTGTCAATTTTTGAATTCCTGATAGTTGATCTTTAAATTGCGAAAGATAAATCCAAAATGAATCTTTCGCTTTTGGCAAATGATCAACTAAAAATTGCTCATCTACCAAAAACCAGGGCGACCTCAAAAGGATCATCAAATTTAAATTATTGTGTGGGTGGACTAAGAATTTATAAATAGCCAATGCATCTTGAACTTCTCTTCTTTGATAAAAACCACTTGCCGCGTGAACATGGTTCGGAAGTCCAAAGCGTGTAAGCACTTTAGAAATTTCATTTAAATTCTTGTTGGTTCTAGCTAAAATACAAATATCTTCAAATTTAATCTTCTCTTGAGCTAGTTTCTCAATGTGCTCTGCTATTGCAAGAAGTTCGTCATCTTCGACTTCGTCTGATTTGTCAGCGATATAAAACTTGGCGACAAGCTTTTGAGTATTTTCAGCTGGTTCGGACCAGTTTGCAATCATTGGTGAAAATGGAATTCGAAATTTTTTAAAAAAATCATTAAAAAACTCTAATAGCTCTGGTTGGGATCGGTAGTTCTTAATTTTCTCAAGCTTAACACCTTCACGAGACAAAATCTCCCGCTCACGGCTTTGAAAGACCTCAGACCTAGCTCCCCTAAAAAGATAAATGCTCTGCTGAGGATCTCCCACTACGTACTGAGGCTTACCTTGAGAAAGCTTTTCAATCAGCTCAACTTGAACTGGGCTTGTATCCTGATACTCATCAATCAGCCAATAATCCCATTCATCCGAGAATGCTTTGGCGGTGTCACCAAAATCTCGAGACAACTTTAGAGAAAGTAACTCAAGGTCATTAATCTCAACGGATGCCGCCTGAAGCTTCACCTGCAAAAACTGATCTGCAAAGGCGTCAAAAAGCTTTTTACAAATCAAAAATTTGTCTGAAAATAACTGATACGATGACGGGTGATAGCACTCATCTTCAAAGAGATCCTTGATTTGAGCCGTCAGGTCTTTTTTAAACTCATTCGTCTCATCCGTAATTTGAATATTTTTGGACTTAGTCGCCGTCGGAGTTTGCTCGAATAAATTCTTCAAAAAGTCGAAAGATTCATTCCATTCACGATTTTTAAGCTCACGTCCCAAATTCAGCATGTGCTCGGCGTAGGCCACCCACTTGGGATTTGACTCCTCCATCTGAATACTCTCGACTAGCGATTCAATATCTCGAACAAGGCTCGCAATGTAGTCTTTGTTTAACTTCTCTAAGCTTAATTGATCGTGCGGCTCGAGCTTAGGGTACTGTAATTTAACTCGATAGTAATCGCGACAAAGCTTCTCAAGTTTTTTAAAGCTGAAGTCGTCGATGAGGCCCTGTAAAACATCTTTTTCTTCATGGTTGAGTAAAATTCGGCGAATCACTTGTCTTGCAAGTTGAGATGCAACCGAAGAGTTAATAACAGTAAAACTCGGATCAAGAGCTAAAAAACTTCCGTATTGCCTCAGATATTGATCGAGAATTCCGTGGATAGTTGATATTTTCAAAACCGAAGACGAGTTCACAAATTCCAGAAGCTCGTTATCTTTTTGAAGCGCAAGTAAAACCAATCGCTCTTTAAGTTCTTGAGTCGCTTTTTTGGTAAAAGTCGTCACAACAATGCGCGGGTATCTCTCTTGGATTTTATGAAACTCACGAGCAACGTTCAACACGTGCTCGGTCAATGCCGTGGTTTTTCCGGCACCAGCGCCAGCGCGAACGATCGTAGATCGATCTAGTTTTATTGGCTCAAGTGTTTGGCTCGACACAGCTCTCTCCATTTGCAATCGTGACAATCTTCAAGCTTTTTAGGAAGCGGGGTGAAATCACCGCTTAGAATATTTGAAATTGTCTTTTGAACATGGGCATAGCCCTCTTCAAGTAATATTTCTCTTTCTTCGGGCGCAACTTTATTTTTTTTTCGATCTTCAAGCGAATACAGATTTTCTTGGTCTGATGATTTAAATCCGATATCACGACTCATATCCTGAACCACATAATACACTGCTGAAACGACTTTGTGAGGCGCCACATCCGTCCATTCGTTTTCAACAGCTAGCGCGTACAAAATCAACTGGATTTTGTCATTTCTGAGCCAGCTTGAATATTGAGTCAGCGAAGACGCACTTGATTTGTAATCTATGACAACTGCATTTCCCATATCGTCGATATCAACGCGATCGATCGAACCGCGAAAAATAATTTTAGCAGCGTCCTCAGTCAATTTATGAAACTCAAGATTCTCAGGATCTACCGCCGCTCGAACCTTGACTTCTTGGCCTATCGTTCGGGTTTTCGGAAAATCTCTACGCCAAGCTTTTTCAAATTCTAAAAATTTACGAGCAATTTTTAAATACTTTTTCTTTTGGCTGAGCCAAAGTCGCTCATCGCCCAAAACCATGTGATTTTCGGTCTTGGCTTCATCGATCACTCTGGAGATTTCATCATCAGACAAATCAAAGCGCATAGGTTGAAATCGTGTGAGCTTTTCAAAAATTTTGTGAGTCAAAACACCTTTTGTCATTGGATCAATATCAAGATCTAAACTCGGTTGATCAATCAGTTTCAAAAGTCTCGTTGCCTCATAAATAAACGGACATTTCAAGAAAGACTCGATCGAAGAGGCTGAAAGATAGACGGAGTCTTTTAACGAAATCTTTTTCGTATCAAAGTTAAGAGAACGCAGAAACGGTCCCCGTTCGGACTCTGGCACTTCATTCATTTTTAAAATATTGGCAGGCTGCAGTGTCTGAATCTCATCCCACCTCGTGGGCTCAGGCATTTCAACTTTCAACTTATGGCCGCTCTTTTGAGCTCCCTCAAGCCAAAGCCAAGAAGGAGCCAAAATTTGCGCCGAAAAATCGGTAACTGCAAAAGACAAATAAATGTCTCGTGTCGGATCCTCGAGAATCCATCTCGCTTGAAATTCAGACCTCTTTTGATCAGGAGAAAAAATTTGAAAACCAAAGTCTTGTGCTATTTTTTGAACATCGAATGCAGTGAGCGCGGTTTGAAAACTTGATCGAAAGGCCTCTTCGCTTAAGCCCATGATGAATAATGTAGTCGCCTTAGTATGCTCACAACTACTGAGATTCAAAAATTGAACGCCTGATTCATGAGCTTCTGAAATTTTATAATTTGTCTTAGAAATCAGCGACTGAAGGTAGTTCAACCAAAGATCGACGCTCAAATTTTGTTCGACAGGAATCTCGGCCCAGATTTTCTTAAATAAGACATCTAATTTTTCATAAGAGATCGAATCTGGCAAAAACTTAAGCGTCCAAATAAAAAATGAATCTCGGCTCGCTTGGCTTTTGAGATCGAGATCAATACGAAAAAGCTTTTCGATTTCGTGATCCCGTTTTAGATCGTCACGGCTATAGACAAATTTAAAAAGCTTCGCAAAAGTATCATATTTCATCTGGCAACGATCTGCCTGGCTGAAAATTGAAATCTCAAGATCCGATTCATTGCAAAGTCCCAGTCGAAGCCGTAGTTGGGCGACCCATTGATTAATTTCCCGAAATTCATTGAAGTTAGTTAAAACATCTCGATTTGCGAGGATGCCTTCTTTCGCAAAATAACTGAGAAGAGCAGGCAAGTAGATCTCGACATCTGGCGCAATAACAGCAATATCACGAGCGGCAACGCCACTATCAAGGCGTTTGCGAATCTGTGCACAAACGTCTTTTACTTCTGCGAGTTCAGTCGTAAATTTTTTATAAGTCATTTCTTTACGCGTGTGATTCTGAAATTTAGACTCTAAAGTCGTCACTTTACCCGAGACCGCCTCACGAAGACGCTGATAAGGAGTCAAAGTTGCTGAATATAATTTTGACCAAGTTGGCTGAGGCTCAATAACGGTCACATCAATAAATTTTGATAACATGACAAGCACTTCACTCTCAACCTGCGAAAGCTCAGAGCCTAGATCAACGATGAGATTGCGATTCCAAAGCCGATCGATTTCAATTTCATTGACTAGAACTCCACTTGTCCATGGGCCGGCCACAAACTTTTCTCTTAAAAAAATATTCCATACTTGCGAACTGAGACGAAACCATCTTCCCCAACGGGTCTCGCAATCTTCATTTTGTTCAAGCCAATCTTCCATCATCTCAGTGCCCATCGGATGGCTGAGTGCCGGCATGAGTTGCGTAATGTAATTATAAATTGTATTGGCGAAGCCCTGGTTTTCGG
>JAYUEB010000236.1:0-5966 GCA_043739525.1 Bdellovibrionales bacterium | reverse complement strand
ATGCTTTTGAAGTCGATCGCGATGCTGCCGAGATATTTTGGGCAAGCTCTCTCCTTTATCAAATGGAACCATCACTGAAGCAACTTCCTGAATCTATTTCAAATGTAATTGGCTCCCTACCCACAGAAAAATTTCGAAAGAATGAGACTTCATCATGCAGTTAATTATTCCAATGAGTGGTCAAGGAACCCGATATATTAAAGCTGGTTACAATCAGCCTAAACCTCTCATTGAGGTTAATGGCGTTGCCATGATCGAACGCCTGCTAAGTGTATTCCCAAAGGACTGGCGAGCCGTTTTTATTCTTGCTGAGAATCACGCCACAACGGGTCTGGTAGAACTACTCAAAAAGCTCCGTCCAACATGCCAAATAAAATTTGTACCGCCTCATGATCAGGGCCCTGGCCACGCACTTCATCTTGCAAGAGATCTTATTAATCTCGAAGAACCTACCCTGGTTTCCTATTGTGACTACGGCATGCTTTGGGATGCGACGGCTTTTGAGAGTTTTGTTCAATCCACAAATTGCGATGCTTGTTTGGTTTCTTATCGGGGCTTTCACCCACATTATTTGAGTACTGTTACATATGCCTATAGCCGCCTTGAAAACGACTTAGTTAAAGAAGTTCGAGAAAAGGGTTCGTTCACCTCGAATCGCGAAAACGAATTTGCATCCTGTGGCGCTTACTATTTTAAATCAGGTCAAACTTTAATTTCAGCAATCGACTTTCAGCGCGAAAAGAAAATGGTCTTAAATGGTGAATTGTACACCAGTTTAACTGTTCAGGCCCTGATTGATCAGAACCCTAGCGCGCAAGTGAAGATCTACGAAATTCAGCGATTTTTTCAATGGGGCACACCAGAAGAGCTTCAGGCCTTTGAATATTGGGAGAGAACCTTTAAATCCTACCAGGACTCAAAGTCAGCCAAACTAGAAACCGAACAGGTTTTAATGCCAATGGCAGGTTTGGGTTCACGCATGCAAACCATCTCTAAACTATTAAAGCCACTGATTCCTGTTCATGACGAGCCGATGTTCCGAGCCGCTTTGTCGACCCTTCCTCATGCCAGAAAAAATATTTTCGTAACTTTAAGTGAGCTCAAAACGGAAAAACATTTTAAAGAATTAAAAGGGGAAACTTGGATATTTTTAGAAAAAACTCCGTCTGGACAGGCATTATCAGTAGAGGCCGGACTCTTGGGATTAGATCTTTCAATCCCCGTTTTAGTTTCAGCCTGCGACCATGGAATTGTTATGCAAAACTCTACTTGGCAATCCCTCATTCGTGATTCCAATGCAGATGCTGCCATCATGACGATCAGAGGCTATCCTCTAGCCGATCGATTTCCTGAAAAATTTGCTTATGTAGATGTTGCGGATAGTGAGCCGCTCTCGAAAGTAAAAAGGGTATCCGTCAAAAAACCGCTCTCCTCTCGACCCAGTCAAGATCCATTGTTGGTTGGTACTTTTTGGTTTCGAACTGGGCAGATTTTAAAAACCGCAATCGAAGAATTAAAACGTGCGGACTTGCGTGTCAATGGAGAGCTCTATTTAGATTCGGTCTTCAACCAGATGATTGCTTCTGGATTGGACATCCGATCGCTTCAGCTTACTGGTTACATCAACTGGGGAGATCCCGACTCATTTAAAGTAGCAAAATATTGGTCCGAAACATTTTTAAAAAGAACAACTCTAATCGAATTGGTTCTACCCTGTTATAATGAATCGAAATCAATCGAGAAGATTGTTACTCGCGCCGCCGAAGCAGCACAGTTCGCTGGCCTTAGCTCAAATGAATTTCGTCTGCTGCTGGTTGAAAATGGCAGTAAAGACGATTCTGAAATTGTTATGAGGCAGCTTAAACAAAGTAAACTTGGTTGCTGGTTTGAAATTGTTAAGGTCGACGAAAATCGTGGCTACGGCTATGGTCTTTTGCAAGGACTGCGCGCTTCGTCCGCGCCATTCGTAGCTTGGTCGCATGCCGATCAACAGTGCGATCCAGCAGATGTATTCACTGCCTATTTAAAAATAAAAGACAATCCCGAATTAAACTTAGTAAAGGGCACTCGCTTTGGGCGTACCCGAGGCGAGCGATTCGTCTCTATGGTTTTCGCAACTATTTCTTATATTCTATTGGGGTTAAAAGTCGGCGAAATCAATGCGCAGCCTAAAGTTTTTCGAAGATCCTTTCTGGATCTCGTGGTCGAACCACCTTTTGATTTTGCCTTTGATCTTTATAGTCTTTATCAAGCCCAAAGAAACGGCTACCAGTTTATTGAAATTCCAGTTTTGTTTCCTCCAAGAGCGCATGGCCTTTCAAACTGGGCCGGATCGGTGCTGGGACGTTATAAAACAATACTGAAAATGATCGGCTATATGTGGCAACTTGCACGCAAAGAAGGTCGGCTATGAAAGAACTTTTTAGAAATCCACTCTTCTTATTAGGATTTGTTATAAAATGCGTGTTCTTAGGAACAAGCGGTTCGGAATATTTGAATGGACTCTTCATACCCTTCCTCGATCAAGCCGTTGTTCATGCCGGCTCAAATCCATGGACTCTTTTGGATCCTCATTATTTTCCCTACGCAAGTGTCATGTTTGGGGTCCTATTTCCAGTGAAGTGGCTTTGTTATCAAGTTTTTGGTGAAGCCGCACTTGGTCTTCATTGGCTGAGTTTCTTTTCAGTGAAGTTTCCACTCTTAGTTTTCGATTTTACTTTATTGTTTGCGCTTATCAAATGGGTGCCAACTTATTCTTCACGAATTTTATTGTATTACTGGTTGAATCCAGTTTGTTTTTATATTTCTTTTATTCACGGCCAATTAGACGTAATTCCTATGGCTTTCTGCTTTTTAGCAGTAGCAACTATGGCTAGAGATTCGATAAAATCGTCAGCTGTACTTCTCGCCGCGGCCACACTTTGTAAATTTCATGTTGCAGTTTTAATTCCATTATTTCTCATTTATATTTGGAATCGAAATTTTCGCTCAAGCGCATTTAAGTCTATTGCAGCGTGGATTGGTTTATATACCTCAATTGTATTGGTGGGGTTTTTACCACTCATTTTCGCACGACATTTAGATTACTCAACTGTGAGTTCACCGGAAGCTCTGCGCTTATTTGCAGGTCAAATTCCTCTCGGAGATGGTCGGGCTCTGTTTATCGGAGTACTTGCTGTTGCCTTTGCCCTCGGGAGACTTTGTCTTTCGACACGCCTGACCCCAAATGGTTTGCTCATGGGCGCAGGTGTTGTTATGAGCAGTCTAATCTGTTTTACAGATGTCGCTCCAGGATGGTTTTATTGGCCGCTCCCATTTTTTGCGCTCTTTATGTCTTTGTATTTAACAGCACCGCGAACTCTCTATTGGAGCTTACTCGGAGCCTTTTTTATTTATTATGTCGCTCTTGCAAATTTCCCAGCACTAAACATTCCTTTTCTTAGTAATCTCATATTTACTTTTCAACAATTTTGTTTAGTCTCAATGACTTTTGTTGTTCTCTACCTCGACCTTAAGTTTTCAGCTCCAATGTTTGGTCGAATTCAACCGGTACAAATCGGTATTGCAGGCGATTCTGGAACCGGCAAAAACTCAGTGATTCTGACTTTTCAAAAAATTTTTGGCGACGCTTTTACTTTAGTTGTCGAAGGTGATGATTATCATCGTTGGGAACGCGGCGCTGATCAGTGGCATCAAATAACTCATTTAGATCCTAAGGCCAACTTACTTAAAAAACTTCATTCAGATGCCAGGCTCATTCGACGTGGAATCTCAGCTTTTCAGCCACAATACAATCATGAAACTGGAAGGTTCACGACTTCACGCGAACGACGCCCTGTTAAAACTGTTTTCTATCAGGGATTGCATACATTTTATTATCCCTCCTTGCGCAGTCAATTGGATGTTCGAATTTTTTTAAGACCCGATGAAAATCTAAGACTATTTTGGAAAATTCGCCGTGATTCGCAAGAACGCGGTCATTCAGTTGAAAAAATTGTTTCAGATCTCGCCCGCCGCGAAGAAGATTCAAGAATTCATATTGCTCCCCAAGCACATTACGCTGATTGGATTATTAGAATAAAAATTGAACAAGATCTCTCAATTGAACGACTGCTATCTGGAGAGCCATTTACTTTAATCGCCGAGTATAAATTGAGAAATGAACCGGCCCTTATTGATCTACTTGATCTCCTTCGAAATTGCGGCGCCATTGAAATTCTCTCAGAAGAAACCACCAGCAATTTGGAATCTATGTCTGTTGTTTTCAAGGGCTCACCAACGGCTGACACCATTCGTGAAATCGCGGAAAAGTGGTTTGCGCCTATTCGCCACATCTCTCGCTCAAATAAGTCCCCTATATTTTCAAGTGGCCTTGACGGAATTCATCAATTATTTTTGCTTGCTCTTCTTCAGCTGAAGCGTGAAATGGAAAATGCATGACCCCACATTTCATTCAACATCGGGTCAATAAAATAAGTGAACTAATCGGCCTCAACAATAACCTTGGTGCAGAAATTGATCTGCGCTCCTGGGGCGATTCTAAATCACCTAAACTTCATCTCGCACACGATCCTTGGACTCAAGGAGATGACTTTGAAGAATGGCTCAAGATCTATTCCTCTCAAGCTCGAGGCACACTTATATTAAATACCAAAGAAGATGGACTTGAAAACTTCACTTTAGAACTTCTTAAGAAATATAAAATCACTGATTATTTTTTCCTAGATACGACTCTCCCCAGTTTAGTTAATTGGACACTTCGAAAGAAGCATCCTAATTTCGCGATTCGCATTTCTCGCTTCGAAAATATTATAAAAGATTTCATAGGCACTGCAACCTGGGTCTGGGTCGATTGTTTTGACGGCCTGCCCATTGATAAAAAATATTTTAGTGAATTAAAAGGAAAGTTTAAAATTTGTCTCGTTTCGCCAGAGCTACATGGCTTGCAATTTGAACTCAACGAAGCATTTATTTCGATGGGTTCAGCTGCCGACGCAATTTGTACTAAAAAACCTGATACTTGGAAGAAGGCTTTAGAAAATACTCTTTAGTCCACCTAAACAAACTTAACGATTTTTCTTAAGTATTCCCCATATCCACTCCTAGGATAATTTTCGGCGAGAGCCGCGAGCTGTTCTTTCGAAATAAACTTCTGTCCAAACGCGATTTCCTCTAAGCAAGCGACCTTAAGCCCCTGGCGCTTCTCGATCGTCTGTACAAACTGCGCACTATCAAGCAATGAATCATCGGTACCTGTGTCTAACCAAGCATAGCCACGACCGAGACTTTCGACATTGAGCTCGCCTCGCTCAAGATATTTGCGATTCACATCGGTGATTTCGAGTTCTCCACGTGGCGATGGCTTAAGATTCTTGGCAATTTGAACCACTTGATTATCGTAAAAATAAAGACCTGTGACCGCCCAATTTGATTTTGGAGCCTTCGGCTTTTCTTCGATGCTAATCGCTTTGCCAGCGGCATCAAATTGAACCACCCCGTAGCGCTCAGGATCGTTAACATGATAGGCGAAAACTGTTGCGCCTTTTGTGACCCTTGAAGCCTTGAGGCCGAGGCCCGAGATATCGTGGCCGTAAAAAATATTATCTCCCAAGATGAGGGCGACTGAATCTTTGCCGATGAATTTTTCGCCGATGATAAAGGCCTGCGCGATGCCTTCGGGCTTGGCTTGCTCTTCGTAACTAAATTTGACGCCAAATTGCGAGCCATCTTTAAGCAAAGTCTCAATGAGCGGCAAATCTCTTGGCGTGCTAATAATCAGGATGTCTTTGATTCCAGCAAGCATCAGTATCGATATTGGATAATATATTGTCGGCTTATCATAAACCGGCAGCAATTGCTTACTGACTGCTATGGTGCTGGGATAAAGTCTGGTGCCGCTTCCGCCTGCTAATACGATGCCTTTCATGAGTTCCTCCAAAATGTGCCTTCTTAGTTTTGGCGCCGCA
>JAYUEB010000235.1:0-5971 GCA_043739525.1 Bdellovibrionales bacterium | reverse complement strand
AGAGTCTCAATGATACACAACCATCAAGCATTGAGCTGTCTAGTTATGGTACGGAATTGATTCAATTTCTCGATTTTTGTCGGGGGTCCAAAATTGAGACAATATGACTGCAGACCACGGACGGCTGCCCACCGACTTTTGCCCAGCTAATAAAAGTCCAAGTTCATTTTCAAAAAGGCAGAGTTTGATAGATTGATAGTTCTGTTCGAAGTACTAGATGTGATTTCAATACTCCGAGCGACTGAAATCCCCAATTGGCCTGAGAGTTTAAAATCTTCATTAAAGCGGTATCCAAGTCCTGCTCCAAGGTCTGCACCACGCTGCCTGATAGTAGCGGAATCAGAGGGCCCAGTTAGCACCGAATCAGTCGACATCTTAGAGCTAAAACCGGCCGCTTTGACAAAGGCATCAAAGCTAAAATTATCTTTAAAGTTTTTCTCTACGATAAATGCGACAGGTACGATTGTTAAAAATCTCCAGTCGCCCGAGGACTTCCAGCTCACTCCGATAATTGGAAAAAGAATGCCTCGCCCAAAAACATAGGAGTATGCGGTACCATAGAGGAGTTTCGCTTTGTTTTCAAAAGTCCACGTGGCGAGAAATGAGGCCGTTGGTAAAATTGTAGAAGTTGTTGAACCTAAGGTTTCGCCGGTATCATCACCTGATAAAGTAAATGAATAGAGTTCACTGTTATGGACAAATCGATCTGTAAGTGAGAGTCGAACTCGACTGATAGAAGTTTTCGAGAGGTCGCTTCGAATCGAATTAATCATGAGGTTATCGTACGCAGCTTTGAATGAAACTTTCGAATCCGTTGGCTCAGAGTCTCTTCCGAAAACGACAACAGAGGCAGATGCCCCAAACAAATTTTCGGATAGCTTTTGATCTGTGCTCGAATCTTTTCCATTGGGATTTGTCAAAGCATCAAGTTTGAACTTCATATTTTTTTGCAGTGACATAAAATCGACTTCGTCAAACGAATCCATAGCAAAAACATTCGTCGTTACCAGGAGGGAAGGTATGATCGCGAAAATTAAAAAAAATTTCAAAATTTATCCTTATTTTAGATTGAGACCAAAGATCGTCTCAAAGATCTTTTTAAAAGTCTAGAGCCCTCAAATCTCAAATTTTTCTCAGAAAATTATTATTAGATTTTCTTATCTTCATTTTGATTTTTTTGGCTGAGGCTCTTCTAAGAAGACAAAAAATCTATAAGCAAGACTAATGAAGTGGCTCGTATTGCCTGTTCTTTAACGCTTTTTAAATTTAATTTGATTTCGTATTTTATTGCGAGCATGATGTTTTGAATAAACAATAATGAGGAGACCTTTTTATGAAAAAAGTTTTGTTAGCCCTCGTACTTTGTGTCGCTGGTTCGGCTATGAGTTCATCTGCTTTTGCTTTTCCAAATGCAGATGAAATGCAGGCAAATTTTAAAACTTGCAATGAGAGCGATTCAAGCTGGAATCGTCGTTGGGGTCAATATGTCGTTACTTTTGAACGAAATGATGCGACTCGCATCTGTAATGAAATGTATTCAGGCCACGGCAGAACAGGGCTAGCTGCCTGTAGCGCGAATGGCGCATGGCTGTATGCAGGTTATGTTTGCTACGAAGTTGATGGTGGCCACCAAAGATAGTTTTGAACAAAAGAAATCCGAATTAAAAAAGCCCACTTTAAAAAGTGGGCTTTTTTTTAGTTTTGAACATCTAAATAAGTTTTTGAATCTAGAAATGGCAAGATCGTTACATTGTCAAAAGTCGTGTCATATGCAAATACAAATGTATTTAAACTCATAAGGGTGTACTCGGCGATGATTGTGCCTGAGAATCTTCCTTGATAACGACTTTGAACGATGGGTGCATTCAGAAGAATTCTCTCAAAGCTGACGCTGCGACCATCAGGACGGCAAGAAGCATCTGCAAAGCTTGGGAATTTGACCATGTGATCAAACTTCAATACATTTTAGAAGATTTAATTTTGTCTCATAAAGAGAGATCAGGATTTGAATGCGCTAATAAATTTCTGGGACATGAGTTCATCATTGCCAAGATAGCCGATGCTAAGTCTTAAGAGCCCTGAAGAAAGTCCCATGCGACTCCTCTCCTCTTCAGGAATTTCGCTGGAGGTACTGATCGACGGGCAACTCATAAGTGTGCGCGAAAACCCAAGAGAGACGGCGTAGAGACCGAATTTATCCATCTGAAGACGATTTGCCAAATCGAGCGCCTTACTTGATGAGCCGCAATCTACGACGACCATTCCGCCGTAGCCAAATTCAGGATTCATCATTTCAGAGAAGAGTTTAAAGTTTGGGTGAGCTTTGAGCCCAGGATAGATCGTCGGAATTTTTTCAGAATATAAACAATCGGCCAAAAATTGTGCGCTCTTTGCGTGGGCTTTCATTCGAATGGGAAGATGATCCATTCGTGTATAGAGTTCATGAGCAATACGAGCATCCATAACTGGACCTGTCAGCATGATCATCCCATGATTGATATCAATTAATTGATCAATAAACTCTTGGCTTGAAATGATCGCGCCGCCCATGAGATCGCTAGCGCCAGAAATATATTTTGTACATGAGTGAATAACAACATCAGCGCCAAATTTAGCCGGAGAAATCACGAGAGGAGTAAATGTGTTGTCGACAACAAGTTTAAGGTTTTTCTTTTTGCAGATTTGGCTGAGCTGGCGAAGATCCGTCAAGTGTAGAAGTGGGTTACTGAGAGTCTCGACATATATGACTTTCGTTTGCGGCGTTACTGCCGCTTCAACCGCTTTGATATCACTTGGATCTAAAAAACTTATTTGTATACCGATTTTAGGTAAAAGATTTTGAAATAAAGCGTAGGTCCCGCCATAGACGGTGCGCGACGAAATCAGGTGGCCACCTTCAGGCATCAGTTGTCGAATAGAAGAGTAAATTGCTGACATTCCACTCGCGACGCCAATCGCAGCCGGCATATCTTCCATTGCTGCGAGCTTCTGACCAAAGGCCTTTACGGTTGGGTTCGAGTGTCTGCTGTACAGGTAGCAACCTGACAGCTCACCATGGAATGCTTTTTCCATGTCAGATGGATTTAAAAATGTCGAAGTGGCCGAAACATCAATGGCAGGAACGACTCCGCCTTCTTCACCGAAATGTTGAACATCACGTATTCTTTGGGAAGTATCGTTCACGTTAAAGCCTAATTTGTCGAAGGGTTGATGCATTGTACGTCGAGTAATATGTCTCGATTCCAAAAGCTTAAGTGTAAAGTGTCAGTTGAATTTTTTAGAAAGCCCTCGCTATAAACTCTGGTTTCATAATTTCCTAAAAAAACTTCAATACTAAAAAGACGGTCAGCTTTTTCAGTAACATAAGCGCGAATTGAATCGGTTTCTCCAATTTCAATTTTTTGATTAAGTGAGGTGTTGACAATTTGAGTGAGGACCGATGTTTCGTTTACTTTAATTTCACATTGAAGAGCGGCGCTGTAAGCCTGAGTCGTAAAAAGAAGGCTGGCAAAAGAGATCAAAACAAATTTCATAGCAATATCTCCTATCAAGATTTGATAGGCTAGAGCATTTCAATTCTCCTTGAGAAAAGCAATCGAATAGATATTATTCAGCGGCTGGCGGCGTCGCGTTTCTATGAACTGGAGCCGGTTTGACGGCAAGTGCAGGTGATTGTTTGGCAACTGCTGGGGTGATCTTTTGCGAAGAGGCAGATCCATTCGCTGAAGCTGGCTCGCGCTTCATTTTTTGTAAACGTGCGAGTTCAAGGTCATTCTCGTTTTTTAGGGCTGCGGCACGTTCATGATTTTCACTAGCAACGGCGTTCTTCTTTTTAAGTGAAGCAACTTCTTCTTGAAGCTTTTTGATTTGCGTGCTCGATACTCTGATTTTATTTTCAATGACCGATTGGTCCCGATTTAAATTTTTGATCTCAGCAGCAATTCGCTTTGCTTCCTTATTTCTCCATTTTTTTGTTTCAGCCAAAGTGTCATTCGCTTTTGTTAGTTTTTTTGCAGCCGATTTGGTCTCCGATTTCGCAATAAACTCTTTGCCTTTAGTGGCAGCAATTTCTTCTTTTGTTTTTTGTGTTTGATCTTTTGTCTGACTAATCTGAGTTAAAAGTTGGTCGCGTTTTTTATTGGTTGTATCGAGTCGACTTTCTGCGCGTGCGAGTTCCGCCTTGAATTCACTTTCTTTCTTCTCTAGCTTGCTGAGGCGTTTTTGTTCGATTTTAATTTCTGTTTCAGATTGTGTACGTTTTTTATTTGCTTTTGTGATTCCAACCTTCATATCTTCGATATGGCTATTGATTTCTGCAGTTCTCTTCTTTGTCGATTCGTAGTTACGAGCGGCTGCTTTTTTCGCAGCTTCTTCTTTGGCGTTATCTTCTTGTAGGCGGGCTTGAATTTGTTTTTCTTCAGCCATGGCAGCGTCAGAATCTCCGACGGTCATTTCGCTTTCAATTTCGACCTGACTTTGTCCAAATGATAGATTTGGAAAAGCGCCGAAAATGACAAGCACAGAAAGCTGTAAAAAAACTTGGGTGTAATTAATCTGATTTTTTAATAAATGCAGCATGTTTTCAAAGTCTCCTGCAGAACTTTTCTTCATACTTACGTTTCGGTTTCCATAAGAATATCTTGAATATAAGTGCCTGAATTCTTAGGTTTTTGTCTTAAGGCCTGAAGTTCGGCAGCTGATTTGAGATTTAGCTCCATTTCAGCTTAAATTTATTGGCAAAGTCTTAGTCAGGCCCTTGGGCCTGAAGAGAATCTCAGGCGTCGTAAAAGGAGACAAAGTCTTAGTTCATGTGAGTCTTAGCTTTAAAATACTTCACAAGATCAAAAAAGACCGGATGAAAACCGTATTGAAGCATTTCATTATAAGCTTTTTGCGGCGACCATTGGTCATTTTCAACTCGGTAAAGCCCAATGATGAGACCCGAGCGATCCATGCCTCTTAAGCAATGAATGAGAAGTGGATAAAGACTTTTGTCTTTCACCATGTTCTCGATTTGATTGACCTCTGAATCAACTGGCGCTCTTAATGCCGACATCGGCATGGAAACAAATTGCATTCCGAGTCTTTTAACTTCAATGCCTTCTTGATTAACTGCATCCATATTCTCTTCAAGATCGATAACGGTTTTTATATGCAGCGTGTTTTTCATGTAAAGGAGACCCTGATCTGAGGGTCTACCAGAACGGTAAAGTCCTTGATCGACCAAATGGAGATTTGGATTATCCAAAGAATCAGCAAGAGTCATTTGACCGACTACTAAGGATAAAACGACACAAATCATTCTCATGAATTCCCCCTCAAAGAATATGAAAAGCCTGAAAAATGAGCCTATCCAAGGCCAAAAGCATGTCAAGAGATAGGGCTTTTCGATGGGACGCGTGAGCTCAATCTTGTTGTAAAAAACACTTTGGCCTACATTTTGGATGGCTTTTGATAGAAATTTGGATATGTTCCGCCGAGAATTGCTAATTTTTATAACAAGGGGAAATGAAATGTCAAAAATCTTAGTCGGAGTTTTTGCTGTACTTTCAATGGGTATTTTAGGTTCGGGATGCGGAGGAGGCGGTAGCGGTGGTTCTGATCACCCTGCCATCATCGTGAACGGTGGTCTCTTTGGATATTACATCGGCAATGAATTTTGCAACATCAACAATAATTATTGTGGAACAGGCAACTCATACGGGATCAGCAATAATGGTTGTTCATACAACGGAAATTCTTGTTTTTATTACGGCCCAATTATGGGTAATCCGGTCAGCGGTGGAAATGGTTCGGGAAATGCCGGAGGAAATATTCCAATCAATGGCCCAATCGTTGGTGGACCAATCCATATTCCATATAATCCAGGCAATCCAACTTATCCAGTTGATCCCTACTACCCAGGAAATCCAGTTTTGGTGACGATCAATAATCCAACTGGTGGAATGCAATCGGTTGACGAAGACACCAA
>JAYUEB010000234.1:0-17947 GCA_043739525.1 Bdellovibrionales bacterium | reverse complement strand
CAGGCGACATGGCGGCCACCCAGGCCCAACGCGCATTCGACGCGGCCAGCAATATCGCACCGGCCAGTGACATCCAGTTCACGCAAACTTATTTTTTTGAGGTCTTTGACAAAATCATTCCAAGAAACTCGCGCAACCAAAGAGCGGAGTGTCCCGAAAAAGATTTTTCAGCCGTTCAAAATCACGATCTCGTTTTTGCAGTTGGCAAAGAAGCTGGCGGTCATCATGTTGGGATTTTTTTGAATTCGCGGATTTGGCATTCCTATACAGAGGGCGGAGTCTCTTGCCATACCGTCGATCAATTTGCCGAGCGTTTTTACATTCAAGTGATTGGCAGCCCTTTGAACTCTCAAAATAACTAAATATTTTTAGTCAGAAAATATCTTTGTCCGCCCTTAGGAAAATCTTTGAGCTCACCGAACACAGAATACCCAAGGCTTTCGTAAAAACTCCGAGCTTCTTTGCTAAAAGTATCGACCCAAACTCCACAGCAGTTGCGTTTTTTTGCTTCTTCTTCTGCAGCCAAAATAAGTTTTGATCCCAGCTTTTGCCCACGATGCTCTTCTGACACCCAAAGTAACCGGATGTAGAGCCAACCCCAGTTGGTGAAGCCGCTTAATCCTGAAATCACATTTTCATTTGCATTTTTAAATACGACGTTGAGCGGAAGACGATCACCCGCAAGGGCGGGACCGTTAAAATCAATGATTCCCTTCTCAAGAATCTTGATTACATCTTTGTCATCTGATGCATGCATTGAAAGCTTGAAATCATCCATCAATTATTCAAAAGCCTCATCAATGTCAGAGAACTCTTTTTTCATTTCGGGGTCCTTAGTCAAATCGTTATAAAGAAGCTTTAAGCCTGCAGGCTCATTGCCATTACCATGAACCAGAATAAAAGATCCCATATTTGGTTTTTCGCCTAACGCAAGCCAAGCATCAGCACCTAATGGCAACAATCCCCACTCGCGAATTTTGTCGACTTCCTTTTTGTCTGAAACTAAGCCAGGAAAACGAAAATAGACCGATGGAACAATTCCGTGATTTAAAATGAGGATTTCATTTTTAAAAACTTCGCTCTCAAGATTCACATTTTTTTCGAGTAAAAAATTGTGGGCATTTGGAAGTTTTGGATCGTAAGGGTGAGAATAACTGTGATTGGCCCAGGTGATTGCAATTTCTCCGTCAGATTCCATCTTTAAGAGATGTTTGAAATCCGCTTCATGACTCATGAGCCAGTAACCCGATATAGAAATGACCACAGGAACCGGCCTTACACCACCCTGAATTTTCTCAAAGAGCTCAGCGTCAAGCACCTTGTGAGAAGGACATAGGTCGACAGTGAGATACAAATTTTGTTTATTACTTATTTGGTGAGTCGCCCCAGCATTTTGAAGAGCACTTTCATTTTCCGTACTGACGCGAGCAAGAGCTTTCAAGTAACGAGAATTTGATTCTGAAGCCGATTTGGCGGAAGCAAATGGATAGCTCTCTTTGCATTTTAAAAGTAAATCTGGGCTTACAACTAAGGTGTCAAAATTATTATTGTTCACGATGAGAGAATAATTCTGCAAAACTTGGTTTGGAAGTTGGGTCTGAAATTTTCTAATTTCAGTGACCTCAGTGCCATTTTCAAGATTGCAACTCCGAAATGTCGGTCGGTATGAGCTCGCTATGATTGATCCGGCAAATTGCTTGCTTTGAACATTCGCAGAGCTTTGCCAACCGAAATAGGCGCAAGTAATTACGAACACATACTTTGATCTTCGAATCCATGCACCAGTCATATCTTCTTCCTATACACAATTGAGAACTCCTCCACAATTGCTACAAATATGCCAAGATTTAATGACTTCACAATCCGACTTCATTGGTGTCAAATGGAGCAAGTTTTTGCGTTAACTAAATATATGAAGATGATTTCCTACTTAGGTTGAATATAGAGCTTATAGAGCAGCTTGGGAACTCGATCTCGCGCTTTGAGCAAAGCTCGCTTAAAGCTATATAGAAATGTAAATAATTGCAGATTTTTCGAAATGGGTTGAAACAATTACGCGGAAGGCTCACTTGAATCAAAATGAAATTGCGGACTTTTTTATCTTTAAGCTTCACGTACCAGCTGAGGATGCTAATCGACTTGCTTCAATTGCCCGATTTACGAGTTTTAAAAGCGGCGCCACTCTATTTTCACAAGGAGAATTTTTAGACCGATTCTATGTGATCCTGAACGGCATTAGTTATTTATATTATACTCATGTTGATGGTTTTGAAAAAGTGAAGCGTTTTGCCGTGACCGGTGAAGCTATTGCCCCTTATATTTCGCTCCTAAGAAATGAACCTTCTGAATACTCTGCCAAAGCGCTGAAAGAATGCGTATGCATCGAGTTGAGCTACAAAGATTATATGAGTTTAGTAAACACGTCCTGGACATTAGAAAAACTGCATAGAAAGCAATTGGAGTTTCATATTCTAGAACGAGAAAAAAAAGAATACGAACTCTTTATGCTTTCGGCCGAGGAGAGATACCGCGCATTTGTGACCAGACATAGGCCATTTCTCGAAGACATTCCTCAAAAAATTATAGCCTCTTACATCAATGTCGATCCTGCCACGTTGAGCCGAATAAAAAAACTCGGCACTTGATCTAGATCAAATACTGGCTTTGTTTAATGTGATTAGTTCAATATGTGACTGACAATAACAATTCGGAAATTATAAACCAGCTCTCTCGCTTTCTCATCACTGACTTGGAAGAACACCTTTTTGAAGAAAGAAAGATGGATCTTGAGTCTGCTATCCTAGATGAAATACTCAACCAAATTCGATTTCTTGATACGCTCTCTGCTCAAATAGAAAATTTGCCGGTGATTAATTTAACACAACAAGATGTATGGCTTCTTTTTCAAAATCTAAAAATTTCAAAAAAAAATCGACGCTACCTTATGCTGCAAAACTCACCGGTTTTGAAACTCGCTGGATCAAAGGTCGAATCTCTTAACGATAGGATCCTTGTCCAAATGAAAAAGAGACTTTTTCCAGAACTGCTTAGTCAAGCTGACCTCAGCTCCGAACCACAACGCAACCAAACGACGAAGCTCCCGCTACGCCATAAAGTCAAAGAGGCTATTCTCGTTGAACTTTTGAATCAAAAGTTACTGGCGGCTCAACTCATGAGTTGCCGCAGGCTTAGTCATTGGAAAGCAACGCTTCTTACGGACATCTCCGACTCTCTTTGCATTTCAGTCAGCATTTTAAATGAGATCCGAATGACCATTAATATATGCGAAAAAGACCTGACTCTCGTTCGACTGTTCGTTCATGCGCTCAATGACTTTCTTAATCTTAGCGGAATGTTGGGGCTTAATCGAAATATGGGGTGGCTTTTAGTCGGACCCGGAAGAAAAAGAGCGAAGGCGATAGAAAAAACTCTCAAACAAATAAAAATTCTTGTACAGAATTACAGTGAAGACTTACCTGAACTCGAATTGGTAGGCCAAAGTCCTTTATTTGAATGTCCAAATCATTCTGAACTTTTGCCAATAGTATTCAAATTAAGAGAGGCAAATTTAAATCCTAGTTTTTTTGTACTAAGAAATTTAAAATCTAATCGGATCGAAAACCTACAATTCGTCATCTCCTACATCAATCCAGTTGAACTTCTACTTAAAGAAAAATTAGAGATTTGGAATATTCATATGAAAGATAACAACAACCGAAGCCATGTCTATCTGAGCTCGATTCAAAATTCACTTTCTAAAATTGCGGCTTTTAAGTTTGCTCTCACTGAAATTTAATTTTCACAGCGACAGAATGTGTAGTCTTAGGTCGTGCTGTTCGGTCCTTGCTCATATTTAACTAGATTTGTCATTTTAGAAGACTACCATATTTCTATAGGACAATTTCGTGGCTGCAACTCGAAGCTGGAGGAATAATGGTAACGACTACGAACCAAACACCGATTGCGAGAAACGGGATCTGGACAGTTATCTCCGCATCTTCTGCGGGTACTCTTATTGAGTGGTATGACTTTTACATTTTCGGAAGTCTAGCCACCATCATTTCAGCTCAATTTTTTCCAAAAGGTAATGAGGTTGTGAGCCTTCTCTTGACGCTCGCTACTTTTGCGACGGGCTTCGTCGTAAGACCTTTTGGCGCAATCTTTTTCGGACGACTTGGCGACCTTGTTGGACGAAAATACACTTTTCTGATGACCCTTTTGATTATGGGCGGATCGACTGCCCTGATCGGCTTGCTCCCGACCTATGAAACGATCGGTGTTTTAGCACCCTTGCTTTTACTCTTACTTCGACTCCTACAAGGCTTAGCTTTGGGTGGAGAATACGGTGGCGCCGCTACTTACGTGGCCGAGCACGCTCCCGACGGCAAACGCGGTTACTACACGAGTTTCATTCAAACAACCGCAACTCTGGGACTTTTTATTTCTCTAGGTGTGATCTTAGCGACGAGACTTGGTTTCGGCGAAGATGAATTTAAATCCTGGGCATGGCGTCTTCCGTTTTTAATCTCAACGATCCTGGTCGTTTTTTCCTATTATATTCGTCGAAAGTTGCACGAGTCGCCAGTATTTGTTGAGTTGAAAAATTCGGGTAAGGCATCAACTTCACCGCTCAGAGATAGTTTTTTGAATCCAGAAAATCGAAAACTCGTTCTGATCGCGCTGTTTGGAGCAGCCGCTGGTCAGGGTGTTGTTTGGTATACTGGCCAGTTTTACGCTCTCTACTATCTACAAACGGTTCTGAAGGTCAATTTTGTAACTGCAAACTACATAACTGCTGCAGCACTTTTATTAGCCACTCCATTTTTTATTTTCTGGGGATACATGAGTGATAAAATTGGCCGCAAGGGTATCATGTTAAGTGGAATGGCTTTAGCCGTCCTGACTTATATCCCGATCTACAAAGGAATGGCGATCGCGTCTGGATACAATGCTGCGGATGTCGCACATCCTTTGTCGGAGCCAAATTTGCCAATGCTAACTGCTTTGCTTTTCGTTCAAGTCTTTTACGTCACGATGGTTTACGGGCCAATCGCAGCCTTTCTGGTAGAGCTATTTCCGACTAAGGTTCGCTACACCTCGATGTCGTTACCTTATCATATCGGAAACGGAGTTTTCGGGGGCCTGGTTCCTTTGATTGGAACCGCTATGGTCGATCGTACAGGCGATATTTTATCTGGCCTCTATTATCCAATGATCGTTGCGAGCACTACAATCATTATTGGTTTTTTCTTCGTGAAAGAAAATCGAAATGCGACCATCTAGTCGACCATACGCAGGCGATGGGCGTACCAATCCGTTTAAAGATGATATTGTCAACGGCATCGTTTTGAGCGCGCAAGACAAAATTGACCTCATCGCATTTCTTCAAACCCTAACCGATTTTGAGTTCTTAAGTAATCCAAAAATCGCCGACCCTTTTTGACCGAGCTAACTATTTTTTTGATCTGAATTTGATGAAACCCGAAATGGCAGTGCCAACTCCAGACATTCCAAAAATTGCACCAATTATCTTACCGAGAGTTCCTCCGGCAGTGAAACCGGGAACCATTTCAAGAAAGCCCACAAAAAAACTTTGTCATGATTTCAATCTATCTCGAGCTCAAATTTTGTTATTAGAAACAACTACCGAATGGACAAGTTGGCAGTGACAACATGTCAACTTGTCTCATCGCTTGCTATTTTTGCCTCATACGGAAGCCTGAACTCACTTAAAACCTATCCTGGAGCGGCGCCATTTATGCAAGGCAACAAAGGATCGACACAATAAACTCGAGAAAGGCCTTTGTTCTATGAAAACCTATGACTTGTATTTTCTGTGCGCATTAATCTCAATTTCTATTCTTGCGACTGGCTGTAATTCCTACAACGCAAAAGACCAGGCTGTGCTCTCACAGCCAATAGAAAACAAGGCGTCTCCGGATTTTACTAGGATTCAAGCCCAGATTTTAAAAACAAATTGTGTCAGTTGCCATAGTGATGCTGGCGGAAACGCAGCTGGTATAAATTTAGAAAGCTATGCAAACGTTAAGAAAAATATCGAGGATATTCAGCAGAGTGTGGTGATAGAAAAAAGCATGCCTCCAGGCAAACCCATTTCACCTGAATCTCAACAACTACTTATCAATTGGATAGCAAATGGTGCCCCAGAAAACACCTCGTCGAGTTCGCCCGCACCTGGAGTCACTAGCGAACCGAATGCTCCGCCACCGCAATCCAAAGAATTACTTCCGACATACAGTTCAATTTTGAAAAACATTCTAACCGCAAAGTGCGTTGCATGCCACGATTCGGTTGTTACAAATTACGATACACTCATGGCTAGCAAATGGGTTGTTGCAAATGACCTCGTGAATAGCCCTCTCTACGTCTGGGTAAAAAATGGCAAGATGCCAAGACGCCAAAAATTGAGCCAAGACGAAATCGACGTCATCGGCGGCTGGATTTCCGATGGCGCAAAAAATAACTAAATATTCTTTTAAAGGAGAATTTGTGAAGATTGATCTCGTTTTATTTTGTCTCTTGTCCTTAAGTTCCGTCGGCTTCGCTTCCTCAAATGTTCTCGACGTAACCGGAAACTCTGAGTTCATTGCGACTGGAAAGCCAGGCTTTATCAAAATTGACGGGCTCGGGAATGGTCTATCTGGTCGCCTCGAACTTTCTGGAAATCTTGTTTCAGGTCAAATGAGCTTTCCACTCAACTCTCTAGACACGGGAGTTTCGCTTCGAGACAAACATATGAAAGATGAATATCTTGAAGTGCAAAAATATCCTGAGGCGCAGTTAAATATCCTAGGCGTCAAGTTATCTTCCGACCCAATCAAAGACGGTTACACCCAAAAGAAAGTCCCCTTTAATGGTATCCTGACAGTTCATGGCGTGAAGCACGCCGTCAGTGGCTTGATTGATCTCGATACAAAATCTGGAGTCACCAAAGGAGATGCAACTTTTGCCATTAAAATTTCAGATTTTGGTTTTCCCGAACCTAAATTTATGGGAATGAAAGTGAATGATGACGTTCAACTTAAAATTCACATCGAGGCAAAGAAAGTAAAGGCCGGATGAGATATTACTTCGTAGTTTCAATTTTAATAATAATAGGATCCTCTTTTGCTGAAGCTTTTCCTGAAATGTCTCGCATTGGATATCAGAACTGTGTTTCGTGCCATGTAAGTCCCACGGGCGGCGGAGTTCTCACTCCTTATGGTCGAGGAATGGCCTCTGACATTTTGAGTACCTGGCACTACGACGGGGAAGAATCTATCGGACACGGACTAATCAAAAATAAAGATGGTAAAGAATTTCAAACTCCCGACTGGATTCAAGTTGGAGGAGAATCCAGATGGATTCAAACCTACGTCGACAATCTCCAAGCAACTCAACGACAATGGTTTGCAATGCAAAATGAAATTGAAACAGCACTAAAATTTTCAAACTTCTCGATTGTCGGGAATCTTAACATTGAGGGCGGACCACCCAATTCTCCCGACACCGGCTTATTAGTTTCAGAACGACTTTTTGGGATGTTTAATTTAACGGATGAAACCTATTTGCGCGCCGGAAAATATCTACTCCCTTTCGGGATCGATCAAGCTAATCATACAAGTGTCATCAGCAAGGGACTTGGCTGGGACGAGGGATCTGAAAGCGACAATTTCGAAGTTGGTTATATTGGCGAAAAGTACAATCTGATTCTTACTACTGATTTTGGCCGCCCTGACAATTTAAGTCTGAAAAGCGAACGAGGCGTCGCACTCAATCTCGCGTACAATCTTCAAACGACTCACAAACTCGGCTGGAGCACCTTTTCAGGAAACTCAAATGACAACACGAGGCTCGTAACGGGCCCCTATGCAATCCTCGGATTTTTTAGAAAACTCGTTTTGTTAAGTCAGTTTGATATGCAGTTTAAGGACTCTAAAGATCCAGCAGTCTCCGAGCAGCGTGGATTTGTTGTTTTTAATCGTCTTCAATATGAAGTCGTCAAGGGGCTCCATCCCTATGTCATCCATCAAATTGCTTATCCAAATAGTTCTACAGTCACCTCTCGATATGATTCCTATGGTGGCGGACTCATGTGGTTTCCACGGCCGCATTTTGAATTTTGGGCCGAGTGGGATAAGGAAAGAAATATCGCCGTTTCTCCATCTTATACGGATTCGGCTTGGCTCGTCCTTCATTATTATCTTTGAAAACTTGGAGCCTTGGATAAATACGGGGCTCTAGTCTACTTCCGAATTTTACAATTCGCTTCAATTTTATTGTCTCAATCTGGGGCGTCGATATTAAAATCTTGTCCATAAAATCTTCGAATGCGAAATTAATTGAATTAAAGGGGTTGTTTAGATTGAGAAAAAAAGCTTGTGATCACTTCCTCTATCCAGTTTTGTTTTTGGAGAAAATTCAAGTACGCGATTTATTAGTTTTGAGAGATTCGTTTTGAGAATTCTTTTGGTATTCCTGTTGCACTCATTATGATTATCGGAGGACAACAAAATGAAAAACTCAACTCAACACTTGAAGTGCGAGGGCGTTATGAAGCGAAACTATTTTCTGACAGGACTTTTTATCATCATTTTTGCATTATTCGGTCATGGAGCCTATGCTCAAGACGCTGGTGATGGAGACGGTGGTGACACTGGCTCTGGCACGGCACCAGGAGATAGCGACGCAAGTGATGTCGACAACGCTGTAGATGCTATCGCGACGATTGCGAACTCCCCGGCTTTGGCCAATTTTGCTTCGGCCATCTCTGATCTCGCTGATACCGGTTTGATCACAAGCGATGTGGTTTCATTGATGCAATCAAATCCTTCGTTGGCAATTTCAAGCATCGTATCTCAAGTGAACTCGATCATTTCATCCAATCCCACCGGTAACGTCGCCGTCGCCATTGGCAATCTTGCCACCGCAGGCCTTGCCGTCATCAGTACGGGACAAATGGCAGTTATTAGTAACGATGCAAACTTAGCCGTGATGACAAGTATTATGAACTCGACAATGACAGCGATCACGAATCAAGGTAACCTCTCGGATCCGACTACCGCAAGCGTTGTTGCAGCGATCGGCAATATCAGCGGCAATGGCGGCCCTACAAACACAGTTGCAACGATTGTTAATAGCCCTTCAATCACATCGAGTACGGCCAGCAATTTCACTACGATTGGCAACCAAGCGCAGGCCATGATCAACAAACAAAAGGCGCAAGCAAAACCTTGCCCCAACTGTCAATATTACTGATCGGGTTTGAAGGATTTGGTCATGAGAGTAGAAAATGACCTTTTGATGAGACCTCGATTTATAAAAATTAAAATTCATAAAATCGAGGTTGTGATAAGTGATTTTGAAATTCAATTTATGTGGGTCAAGCCCACTATGAAACGGCTTCGGTGGCTTTAGCCCCCGGGGCCTTTTTTTTGGCCTTTTTCGGATGACTTCACAAATCGGCACGCCCCTAAGGGCGTTTTATCTGAATTAAATAGTTCCGCGATTCACAGCTGCAGACGGCGAAGCCGAGCCCACGGTGTTCGCAGTATCAAAAGTTTTAGCGATTAAAAGATTCTCTAAATCTAGCGAAAATTACTGGAGGGAAGCGATCTCATGCGATAAATAGCCTGCTGGGAACTCGAAAATCGGCATTATGTATTTTGTTTGAACACAATGATAAACCTTATGAGTATAAGGATTAATTTCTACCTGGTATGAATATTGAACTGTATTAGCCAATGATAACCAGGCGCTTTTTAAAGCTTTTCATTCTTTCGATACTTATATTCAGTCAAGCGCAAGTCTTTGCCAAAAACAATTGTCGCGCAATTTTCCAAGACGGCTCTGACGATAAACCGAAATTGGTTCGACTCGTTCGTAAGGGAAATCCGGTTAAGAATTATCAAGACCTTCTGGAAAATTTGAAAACTGGCGACCGAATCGATCTTGGCGAAGGCCATATTTTCACCTTTTACAATTATCTGAGCGATGAAAGGAGTGGTGACATGACGACGATCATTGACGTCGGAAATGGCTGGGCCCTACGCCTCTCAAGACACTTTTCTCATACCTTCGTTATGACTCCTGAGCTCATGAAGAAAGAAATGATGGATTGGTGTGAATTGATAGATGAGTTACGAGAAAACGGCGTACCAGTCGTGGACGTGAATAAAAAAGAGAGCAAACCTCCTTTTTTTATCCTTGTTAAAAAAGAGAATTTTATTTTTCGGTTGTCCGATCTTTTTGTCAATGGCCGTTTGAATCTGAAGAGTCCCACCTTGGCAAAGATTGATCCCCAAGTAGTTAGACAGGCGCTTGAAAAGCTGATCGTATTTGCTGGAAAAACTTGGATGTACAGATCAATTGGTGACTACAGATATGAACAACTCGGATACAACGGAGTTGATTGGCTTTTATTTGATGTCGGAAAGCGCTGGCATGCCCCCTTGGCAAATTTTGATGACCAGATTCATTCGTTTTCTCACCCATCAGAAGACCCGTACTCGAATTCAAAAAATGGTAATTTTTTGCCACGTCAATACCTTCGACACATTGATGAACTTATTCGAAACGAAAGATTGAAGGCAAGTCGAGAGGGCCAATGGATTTCTCGAAAAACATATACTGGCAAGTTTGGATTCGATAACTCTCTCATTCAGGGGCTGATCAAAGAACCAATTCCTGCCGGGAGAAAGTTCAAAATAAGTTCAGGGAATCCCGAGGTCAAGAGAGGCATACCAACGGACCCAGAATATGACAAGTGGTCCAAAAGAGAAGTGAGCTTCAAAGTAAAGTCTCTCATTAAAAGCTCCGATCTCTTTTCTTTTTATGAAGTTAAGATTCGAAAAGGACCTCCTGCAATTCTTAAGGTCCTCAGGCGCAATGACGATGCGGCAGTCAGTAGATTGCAGCAAGATGTTGCAGAGATTAAAGAGAAACGAAAATCTGCTCTCGTAGCCTATGGATCGGATTTTATTGTTTTTGTTGGCGAAGAAAATCTTGAGTAATTTGATTTCTCCATTGGTCATTTGAAAAATCGAGATCGGCGATAAGAATATCAGTTTTATGATCGAAAACAGTCTTAGCTCTCAGATCGAATTCGATCTTACTGGTATCCCAAGAGATTTAGGACCAAATGCAAACTCTCAAAGCCAGCATCTCTCGTCTAAATAAAATGTGTATTGGGGCCTAGACACATGTTTTACTCCTGTAAATTTCACCTAATCGCCTGACAATCTACGGCGTCATTAAATTGTCATTTCTGCGTGAGTTGAGATTCACGCATTACAACTGCTGGCATAGATGTGGCAATGCAACCAGGAGTATAAAACTATATCAATTATTTTCTCGGAGAAATATATGTTTAAGTCTTTTGTATCAATTCTATTGGCAACTTTTTCTCTATCGGCTTTTGCTGACGACGCGCAGGTAGTCGTTCAAACCGAACTCTCAAAAATTGTCACTCAAATGGATATGCGCGAGAATGTCCTTTCAACTAATCGTATGATCAATCTCGGTGACGCTGCAGTAGAGCCGCTGGACTCAGCTTTATCTGATACTAAGACTGCTCTCCGCGCGAAATGGGCCGCAGCCCAGGCGCTTGGGGAGATTGGCAACTCGAAAGCTATTCCAAGCTTAGAATCATGTGCAACCCAGGATGACTCTTGGCTAAAGGAACTTTGCAAGAACTCCATTGCTTTGATCAAGGGCGAACAGAAACGCGCAGGCAAAGTTTACCTTTATCAAATTGGCACTGAGAAAATCCGAATCGACGTAGAGACAGGCACTAGCCAATTGGTGCCATAGATTTTTAGCGAATTTAAATACTCGTATTCCACTTTTTGAGGATCAAAGAACCCGAGCTGAGGCCGATCGATTTCTTCGTAGAAAAATTGGGCCAAATATTTCGCTATTAATTATTGGAATATTGAAGCGAAGTTCGTGCTCACTGAAGGTCTGCTCGGTCACTTTGACTTTGTGCTCGCGTCCAAATTGATCACGCTTCAAAATTTGCAAAGCTCATCTAAATCGCGTGTCATATGTTGCGCAGACATTTGATCGTTGACAAGTATAACTTCTGAAGGCCCCCCTCCGCGATGAACGGACTATCGATAGGTCGTAGCCAGAGATTGAAAAGTTGTTTGAAATTCCTGCGGCGACACGGCTGAATCAATTGATCAAGGTTGAAATTCGCGAGGGGACAAATTTGATTTTGTCCCCAATATCTAAACGTATTCCCTCAAAAAAATTCATGAGTAGCCGACAGTAAGCTAGATCTGAAATTTGTTTCGCAGCAAAAGGAGAAATTTTGAAATTCGGAAAAAGAAAAGCAAAAGTCATTGGTCTTGCTTCAGTTTGTTTTATGGCTGTTGGCATAGTTTATACAAATGTAAGTTCGAGCACAATATTGGCGACTCTAACTACAATGGCACCTAAGGATATTACAAGCTTTGTAAACTCCTCTGTTTCAACGGGGCTTCAAAACGGCAGCATAAAGTATAGTATCAACTATGCTCCATTGAGCTCGGGAGCTTACGCAACAACATCTTTCGATGCGGCTACGTCGACCGTCAATATACTAGTCAGTTCAGTCCTCGATCCAGTCCAAACGGGTCTGACCTTTGTTCACGAGATTCATCATGCGATTCAATTATCAACTGATGGTTCGGCACTTGGCGGATTTCTTGTTTTGGATCCAAACTCGCCCGACGCTTCGATTTATGGAAAAACGATGAGTCTGGACGAGGCACCAGCCTATGCAGCTGAATTTGGAATGATGCCTGCGGCAATTCGAGACTATCTATCAAAAGGAAACACGGATGCTGCAATCGCATTGGTTACAACCTTTAACAAAGTTCTAGGTCCGCAATATTTAGCAATTCGCGATTTGACGGTAGATAGCTTGGTTCAACTTTTAGGTATTGTAAATTCGTTGTCAGGAAGTGGCCATATTTCTTCGGACGGAAGAGTAATTTCAAATGCCAATGCAAGTCTTGTTTTCTCTCCAGCCACTGGATCTGCCCCTGCAGGGCTAGCGCTATTTCAATATTCAGGAACGACTTCGCAAATGGTTTGGCACCAATTTGTTTTATCTGGCTTGAATCCAATCGCCGCAGGGGTCTCGGCAACGACCTCAGCCCTCGCCTCACGCTTTACTGCAGCAAACGTGGCTATCGGTCAGTTGCCTATGCAAAACGATATCACGGCTCTCAGTGCGAGATTAGGCAGCCAAATATCTGCGATAAATGGAAACTCGATATCGCGACCAAACGTCACTGTCCCAGGTCCTGATCTAACAAATTTTGTAGTTCCCGGTGGTTCGGTGATAGGTAATATTCAAATTCCGGTAGATACGTCGTTTCCTCCGAGTGAGTTACAAGCACCATTCGGCGGCACCTATTCTACGACAGGAGGGGTTCGAGTATTTAACCTTGACGAGAATGGAAATAAAGTAAGCGAAATTGTTGGGTGTGATAGTCAAGGCAATGGTTGCCAAATAATACCTTTTGAAAATGGTCAGGCGCCAACCGGTGCGGAACCACCTCCGGCCATAACGAATTCACCAGCACTCCAAGTTGGGGGTGCCTGCGGGCCAACTATGTGTGAATATTCAACCTCGGGGCTTCCCAATTTTGAAATTGGATCTGAAAACACGATCGGAGGAATTGGATCTACAACCTCTGGTGGCGGTGGTGGCGGAGGGGGATTTTATTACCCCGCCGAAGAAAATTAGAAACTATCAAACCTTAGATTTTAGAAAAACGAATTAGCAATCTATCAACAGAGGATTTTAATTATGAAATTTGTATTACTTTTAAGTTTCTTGAGTGTGGTTTTCATTGCGAATGCGGCTGATGCCGGGGTTTGCGAAACTTCGATGCTCAACTGTCCGCTAAAAAATAACAATTTGTCTACGCGCTTCTTGCAGGCCGATGCGACGAGCTCCAGCGCAGCTTGCTTTCAGGTCGTTCAGGCAACAAGCACAAGTTGTGGAAATAAAAATCCTGTATTTGCTACATGGAGTGAGAACAACCGGATCATTTCACAGCAATTGATTGCGGTTCAAAATTCGGCTGGCGGAACGGCTCCTTGCAGCTTGGGTGGGACAGTTGTGCAAAACGGAGCAACGATTGTTGCATACGCAGTTAATACTGTTTACAAAAGTTGTGGTGACACCTGTGCGATGAACTCGCAAGTTAGAACCTGTTCAAACGGTTCTCTATCAGGTAGCTTTCACTTCTCAAGTTGTAGAGTCATTACCAATGTTGCTTGTCCCTAACTCCGTATCCAGTCAGCAATGGTGAGCGCCCAAAAGATATCACGGAGCCTGGTCATTAATTTCTATCTTGGTATGTGTGGCCCGGTGACTCCGGGTCCTATCAAAATGAAAACATCTGACCTACTTAGTTTTTTTCGATTGCATTTCTGTAGCACGCGCCAGGAGAGCCTCGATCTGGTGTGGAATTCCCTTAAATACCTCCTCCGCAACGAGCTTTCTCCAAACGAATGCCAGAGGGCCTTCAATGCTTGTTGTGCATTTCAATTCAATTTCATCTTCATGAACTAGAATTTCATGGGTGTCATACATTTTGGCGAGCGGGAATTTAGTCAAATCTGTAAATGACTTTAAATCTGTGACTTCTGTGAGCTCCAGTGTGAGGTTCGGACCCCCTTTTGGTTTGAATAAAAATTTCCCTCCGGTTTCAAATGCGGACTGCATTTTAGAATATTCGACGTCATCTTGCCAATCCTTCCATTGATCAACGTCGGTCCAGATCTTCCAAATTTTATCGACATTTAGGCCCTTAACTCGTTTGCTGTAGGTTCGTGACCACATTGCTTAACCTCCTGGTTAGTTCTTTTCGATCAATGTTTGAAGAAGCGAAAGCATTTTTATTTTTCCGTTACCTAAGGACCTGAAGAACTCATCGTCTAAATTCTCAACGATTGGCACCAACTTCCGTGCATGAGCTTCTCCCGTCTTTGTAAGACGTAAGACCTTAGCACGAGTATCTTGAGGATGGGCTTCACGGAGAAGGTATTTTTTTTTCTCGAGAGTTCTCAGCACTTGTGAAACAGTCATCACGTCCATTTTTGCATGTTGAGCCAAATGGACTTGAGTAATATTTTTTTCTTGGCGCGACAGCCACATAAGACTGGCCAAGAGAACGAACTGAGCTTGAGTGAAAGAGTGTGGCTTGAGTGACGCAGAAACTTTTCTCTGCCAGACCATAGAAACCTGCCAAAGTAGAAATCCAGGGCTAGCGTTCGCTTTTGATCTCATAAAAGGATTTTCTTTATCCATAGCGTCTGACTCCCATGCTTTTTGCAATCAATAAGAAATCAATTTTGGAAATTTCAAAATGTCCTCTGCGAAATGGATATCCCCAATGTTTCGGATCCTTGACAAATGAAAGCCGCTCAATCAAATCTTTAATTGGAGCCGATTTTACCCGTTTAACGTAATATATTTCACGGCGGTAAGGAACAAATTCGGGAGTCATTGGGAATTCATAGATAAAATCACTAAGAATTTTCCCAATCGCCGTAAACGCCTGCAAAGGCGGACCCGATGCCATCTCTGTTTTCGGTGAGTAGTAGATCAGCCAATCTCCATTCTGTATTTTGCATTTTAGACAGGGGCGCCCTTTTGCCGTGACAGAGTTGAGCGAATCCGCCTTTGATTCCTAGGTTAACGTGAGATTCAGAAACAACACCTACCCAATACTTCATTGCGATCCTCCGCCCAAAGAACAATCCTATATTATACGTATGCATATAATATGTCACCAGATTATATGCATACGTATCACTGCAGTTTAAATAATTGATTTTAATTATAAAATCTTAAGTAAGATCTTCGACAACTCATTTGATAGTCAGATACTATCAAATTCCGGGTTGGCAGTAAAAATTCTCCACCGGCGAAACACATGTTGAACTTTATTTGTAAATAAATCTGTCGCTTGCGTTTTAGTTAGCTGTGGTGAACCTTCGCCCGCATACGGGGGCAAGCGAATGCGATCATCAATTTTCGGGTTTGAAGCTCGAAATCCTCCTGGCTTTAGCGTGCAGCGTAGGAGTGAATCGTGCGACAGAGTCGATGAACTGTTTGTAGCTACTCTCTTCGAACTCCGCCAATCAATCCTCTTTTACCCATATCCATAATCATTTTCAAATTTGGCTTAGTTGCGGCGTCAAGACTGTTTGCTGCATTGAAAATTTGGCTGATAAATCGAACCATAAAATCTGCACCGGGTATAAGATTGTAATTTGCACCAACTCCGCCATTGTGATGAACATGATGAAATGCTGAAATAAATTCGGCAAATCTTGTTTGTAAAACCCATCTTAAAAATCCGCTCGACTGCTCAAGCGCCATTTCTTTTGATAAGTGAAGGTATGGATGCATAATTTTAGAGGCTCCACCAATCAATAATGTTGGAATCAACGTGCCGACGATCACAGCCTGTCCATAACCTAAAAAAAGTGAGACAGTATATGAAATTGGCAAAGTCATCATAATGAGAGAAAAGAGTGAGCTTTTGTCGAGGCTTTTACCGTATCCTGTGCTTTTCAGCTGTTTCTCGAGTCCGGGAATCTCATCGGTTTGGCGTTTGATAAAAGCGATATCTTTCTCGTTTGTCGGCTCTGAGACATTTGAGTAATTCGTATTTGCTAAGCGATGGTGAATAATATGCGACATAAAAGATCTTTTCATGATGACTCCAAAATGTCCGGCCTTTTTGAAAAGAGCTACAAATTTTGCTGGAGCATGTCCGATATAACGATGGATACTATATTCAGCTGCCGTCGCGATAAAGCTTGCTAGTATCGCACGTCCAATCAATTGTCGCCCCAATGAAGTAAAGGCGATTCCCGTTAAGATCACGCCAGCCCACAAATCTTTCATCTTAGGAATATAGTCTTTGCCGAAGGCAAAAGGTGCTCGATTGGTTTCTAGATCGGCAATTTGAAATGAAGCTGAATGAAGAATCTGATTTTCTCGTGAGCTCTTTGCCAAAATCATTCGCGGCAGACGACCTAGTAATTTATCTTCGGCAACCGTTTTTCCTGTGAGATGGGTCCAGCTCAGTGAGAGTGCAGATTTAAGTCTCTCTTCGATATGAGTATTCGGAAATTTATCAAAGAGCCCAGATCTTAAAAGGTAACTAAGTGCGATGTGCTCTCTGACCGAATAACTGCGAAACGGATTTTCTAAAGTCGGAAGACTTTTTGACCACTCATCAACAGCATTTACCGCTGGGTCGCCATCCAATTTGCCTGGGTTCATGGCTTCGACGGCCTTTTCAAGAACATCAAATGCGTTTCGCTCGATTTCAGCAACCTGGGTAGCGGGCAAAAATTCTGTTCGAGGTAGGTCAGCGAAAATTTCTGGAATATCGAGAGGCTCTCCGGTCAGTTCTTCAACAAACTTCTGATCATCACTCTGAGGTGTCTCCACGAACGTGGCGATACACTGCTCACTACTAAATGCAAGGCAGGGATTTAAAATGGTAACCAGGCAGAGGCAGCTGATTAGTAGTTTGGACTTCAAGGTAGACATACTCGATCAAATAGCAAATCCTATGCCGTGGTACATCTGCAAATCAATAGCCCTATAGACCTTAAATAGAATCCCTGGCTTTGTTATACTAACATGTGCAATGGAGACCGTTGATCTTCGATTCATTTGAGCAAAGATGAGCCACCAGGCCCAATTGCACTTTGACGAGGCTACCCCAAAACTCGCTGATATGGCCCTAGGCGCCCAACTTGCAGATTCAAAAGCCGGTGGGTAAGAGTAAGGCTTATGCCTACAGGTAACGAGTCTGATGATTCCATTCTATTTGTTGCATCTTATTGGATAGAAAACTTGGCAAATCAGGTCGACAAAACCTTTCTTGAAACTCTGAAAATACACCAATATCGGCAAGGCTTT
>JAYUEB010000233.1:0-5994 GCA_043739525.1 Bdellovibrionales bacterium | reverse complement strand
GAGCACTGGAATCTTGCAAAAAAAATAGACGAAGGAACAAAGTGGAAGGGTGGAAAATATGCTCTCGATTGTTTTTTGAAACAAAATAAGGGCATCTGTTTAGAGAAAGATGCTCCCTATACGGCAAATGGATTTGATGTCAAATTGGCAGAAACTTTAAAACAAAAATACCGGCCAAACTGCGCGACTAACCAAAAGCATCTCAATGGCACCGAAAAAGTCGCAGACCAAATGAACTATGTCGCTGATATATTTAATATTTTGAAGAATCGTTACAGATTTCTTGATTTACCACCTGCTGATATCTTGCGAGGCGATGATACTTTCCGAACACCACTTTTAGAACGTCTACAAGACCCAAATGAAATTCAGAGTTTGCTCGCAGAGAAACGCACGTCGGCTTATCTTACGAAAGCTCTCTTGCCTGTAGCTTGTCAGGTTAATCGGATACAGCCGCGCCGAAAACTCAATGCGAAAGTCATCGCGTTTGAGAAAATACCACGGGGTGGAGAGAACGCATTCTTTAAGCCAGAGCTAAAAAAAATCAAACTCAAAATACAAGCGATACGCAAAGTTTTCGAGAATGGTAGAAGCGTAACACTAGGAATATGTTCACTACGCATTATGGGACAAGATGGGCAGGAATGTGGGGATCATGATATCGTCGCATCGAACTGGCGATGGAACTCAGAACAAAATAGATGCGAGATCTTTTTGAGAAACTCTCAAGGACCAGGAAGTTTTCTTTCGGGTTGGCAAGATATTGAAAAAGTTCTTGGCAATACATATTCTGCGAGTTTTTTAGATACGTCTCAATTATTGTGAAAATTAAAAGATATGGTTTTGATCGATCAAATGCGGATGAATACGATACAGTTTTTGAGAGAAAATTTTGTATAGGTTCTTCAGTGCATTCTAAGAAAATCGTGATTCAAAAGGCGCTGAGGTTGACCACCTTTTTTGAATTTTAGAAAAATCATAGAGCCTCAAATCTACCAGTTTCTCCAATGAGAAGTAAAAGTTTGAGTTGCGAGGCTGTCTACATGACACTTATTTTTATTGCGCCTGCAAAACTAGATTTTACTGGCAAGTTGATTGGACTTTTGAGAAGGGTCAAGTTTGCTCGCCTTTTGTTCATGGGAAGAAATTTGCTGAAAACAAGGCAATCTAGAAAGTCAACAAAGCGAACTTTCTATTCAGAGGCCTCAGACTCGAGGCCTCCCGTACTATCCGCTTTTTCATAAAGGCTACCTTGGTGAATTGATTCATTAGCTATTCTTATTTAAAAACCTCATCAAGCTCGCTCGTATAATCGAGTCCAGGTTCGTTGTAGTACTCTTTATCTTCATGGTCATAGGCTGCGCTATAACGAAGGCTCTCATTTTTCTCTTCGTGGTGAACGCGGTCGCGGTGCCGATCGTAAGCTTGAAAATCTTCGTTTTCGCTGAATCTTTGTCTGGGTTTATGATCTTCGTAACTTCGATCATTGGGTTCGTCGAGATGAGAGACAAACCTCTCTTTCAATTTATAGTCCTCAAGCCATTTTTTGATGATCGGATCAGGCTCACGTTTTGCTATAACTTGGTTAGGAGATGTCGGCAAGAGTTCACGTAGTTCAAGATGTCCGACAGTTTTAATTCTTGTGACAGTTCTTCGAATTTTAGATGACTCACGCCTAAAGAGGCCATCGTAAATAAGAGGTCGATTTTTTAAACTCGTTCGTGAGCGGCTCGGCTTCAAGTTTGCAAACTCCGGAAATGCATCCCGCAGTTTTTTCGCGGCTCCAGCGACTCGGTCGCGAAGAGAAGCAACGGAAATGTTGAGCTTATCCGCCGCCGCTTTAAGTGTAGGTCTTTCATCCTGCATATACAAAAGATCAACGGCCTTTTTCTGACGACGTGTGAATGTCGCCACAGCAGCTTCAAATCTGGTCCAAATATTTTTGACGGGAATTCTGCCGCCGAGAGATTCAAATGAAATGCCTGATGGTAGGGCGTCCCTTGAACTTTCATTGAGATTATTAAGAAGATTATAAATCACAGACTGAAAACGGCTAAAGTCACTCGGCCTATAAATCCACCTAAAGCGTTCGAAATCGCTACTTTCCAAGCCTCTGAGTCTCACGATTTGTTGTAAAAATAAATCAGATGCCTGCTTTGGAGATTTAAAATCTCTCGCCATCAAGAGAGCGGTCACTCGCATTTTGAAGGGCATAAGATCGAGTTATTTCGCGTGATTTTCAGTGATGTTGAGTCGGGAGCTGAGAGAGCTTCTTTTAGCGGTTAAGTGTTCGTTATGACTAAAAAAGAAGGCTGAAGAGAACCCCTTCAGCCTTCATACTTCCTAAAATGGTGGAGAACAAGGGAAGTACCCCCTGCAATTCTCCTCCAACTTGGCCGCAAGTTCGACCAAGTTTTCACTGAGATATTAGCAGCTTAGCTTATGCGTGTCGAGACCTGTGAACCATTGGCGGATCGCGGAATCCTACTCCTATTGGCCATCACGGTGGAGGAAACTGTTTTAGGGCGAAATTCAGTGGAGGAGAAAGTGCTAAATGCTTACTAAACATGTAGCCGAACCACGGCGGAAAAGAACATCAAATAGGTCAACTACTGAAGAGGGACTCGCGCTCAAGGAGCTTAGAATGTCCAAAGGACTTTCAATGCGAGGCCTCGGCCTGTTAATTGGTAAGTCCGACTCTTATATTTCTCATCTTGAAAATGGTCGCCTCGATTTTCCGAATGGTCAGGCGCTTGATCGTATCTTGGCCGCTTTTGGAGACATGAAACCGAAATCATTTTTTGAACGCGCTAGAAATTGCCGTTCTAGGGTCCATCAGGAAGAGTTTATTTTTAAGTGGATACGAAATGCGACAGACAAGGAAGTCGAAACTCTCCATAGCCTCCTTAACGCAAACTAAAATGTCTTCCTAAATAATAGGGAACCCAGCAGGAACCGCAGCCCATGCAGCTGTTGCGTGGGCGTCATCCCACTGTAAATTATGGTTGGGGTCAGTAGAATTCGAGAATACATTCGCCTGCCCAAGCAAGTGGTCAAAGGTGAAAAGAATACGGCGATCACTATTGGTCAGCGCGTACATCGCCTCATTCTTCAAAATCAATTTGACCAGATATGGAAATATATAACTGCTGAACAGTAAGTGCTCTTCTATAGACCAGAGGGAGTCGTGAGCAAGATTCCTATGACCGTGAGCAAATCGGTTCCTTGCTTTATATAAATCAGCAATCCAAAGAGTCCTCAGAGATTTGCAGGTTCTCTGCGCATCGTAAGGATCGACGAGCGGCTTGAAAAGAGGAACCTTAAAATTGTATTCCGATAACATTGCGTTACACCGATCAATGAATTTGAGCGGTTGTCTTCGAGATGGAATCACCTTTTTTAAGCTCGAAAGAGACTGTTCAGGAATTTCTCTTAGTAGTCTATGAAACGCGAATCTCAGGGCAAAGGCATTTCCCTTCTTATTCAGCAGTCTTTCCAAAGATGCTACCGAAAGAACAAGTTCAGTAAACTCATTCACCTGGCGACTATCGGTATTGGCACTAAGATAACTTAGAATGCTTTCATAAATGCGATTCCACATTTCGCGTCGCAAGTTTGTGGATGCTCTATACAACGCAAGAATAAAATCCAAGTCCAAGTCATTTCGATTTCCTAGCGGAACAAAACTCGGACATTTTTCTGAGAAAATTCCTCTGGCAAAAACAATCCCATCCCGACCATGCTTTCTCTTGGCACTCACAGACACACCCGCAATCGGCATCTGATACTTCTGAAAGATACAGTCAAAATTTGAAGTGCTAACATATGGCCCAGAAAAATGATGCCGCTTGATTAACCCGCCAATTGTGAGGAGGTTTACAATTTGGTAAGCCTCCTCCATTTCGTCTTCCGTAAGTTCATCATTCACGGCCTTAGCGACGTGCTTTACAATGGTAGCAGTTCTAATAGGCCTATTGCTCAAATCATTGTACATCGCTAAAATTGAAATTATCTCTTGTTGTACGGGGTTTGGGTTCTGAACATTGATCGCAAAGGGGAGAAACTCAAATGAACCAATTGTCAGAGATTGTTGAATTGAAAACCAGGGCAGAAATCCAATCATTGCCATTCCGATCACCCAGCTTTCTTTAGAACCCAATTTATGAGACCTGAGTTCACGGTCAATTTTGCAACTTCTTCGACCCCCCAGTATATCAACTTGTTTTGTAATTTAGGCGGCACAAGATGTTTGCCTGTTTCCGTGTGGGTCACATAAAAGAATCTATTGATGTGAGTCCAAGACTCGAATTTGTTCACATACTCACTGAGCATATTCGGAGTCGATTGTGATTTTATTTGCACTATTGCCGACTCATTTGTCACGGGAGACGCGAGTTCAATATCAAGATCCTTCTGAGTTTTTCCAAGGACAGAAACCCTTTGCCAACCAGCATTCCTAAATATCAAATCGACTAAAATTTCAAAGTCATTGGGGGTCAAGTTTTGGATTACTGATTTGATCGAAGTTTCTAATGCCGCCATCGACTGAGTGGCCAGCTTTACGTCTGGATCGACTTCGTCGTTGATTTTTCTAAGAAGGTATTCTTTCGTCTTGCCGCCAATTTCGCAAATTGTACCCCTATAAGCCTGCGTCTTCAGAAGGTGTCCACTTAGATTCTCAAACTTCAAATCAGATCCGCCGACCGATGTTGAACTCCAGCTTCCAATTACGGGCCGTATTTTTGATCCATCCTTGAGTTTCTTAATAACGGGCTTTGAAAAGCACCAGTATAGCTTTCCAGCATGAAATGTAATCCAGAGACAACGAGCATCGACCTCATAGAATTTCTGAACTTGATTCATGTGATGGGTCGCCGCACTTTTTTTGTTCTTTCCTGAATTATAGAACTTACGAATATGGTCCCAATCACCAGACAAGCATAGGTCGTGATCGGTTTCGTTGTATCCCAAACGAAGAGTTTGGTCTTTCTCCAAGCAATCCTTTTCCCATGTCCCGCCATGACCAAGTTTGATAAAATAAATATGGTCGGCCTGCACCTTAGAGATACTAGCGAGTTCAACCTTTCTAACTTTGTTCACACTCATACTTGTATTCCCTAAGCTGCTTCGTTGCCCTTCAGTGCTGCTTTGATTTCGTACTGCCAGTATTGGAAGATTAGAACCATAGCGAACGTGTCTAGTTCGCAGTATTGTAATAGGGCCTTTGATACACGATTTACCTCGTCGTCACTCATCTCAGAAAATTGCATTCGCGCATAGGCAGTCATCGCCGCTCCACCGTCAGCAATACTTCCATCAGTGATGAGGGAATCCATCGTTTCCAGATCAAGATCCGAAAATACGGGAGGAAGGCGTTTATATGGATCTATCACTTTTCCGTAGCGGTCTTTTTCGATCCATATCCAATCTTTGAAGTTTCGACTTTGTATGGAACTTGATCCGTAGATTGGCTGGCTGTACTTCTCTTGAAGGTACTTGGACTCATTTAAGATCGCAGGAAGAACTTTCTTAATCGAATTCGATCCATTGGTAAGCGGATGATAAAAGTACTTTTTCACTAGTTCGCACATGTCGATCATGTTTCTTTTGCCCGTCCATGACTTCTTCGAGCTACCTGACGACTTCGTAATGGTCTCGATGAACTCTAGTAATTCTGCGCTATCTGGTATTTCTATTTCAGAATTCAGGATCTGATCTCTAATTTGACAAAGAACTGTATTCTCGTGAGCAGCATATCTGAAAATACTACCGTCATCCTTAGTCAGAGACTTTTTCAAAGCCCTTAAGAAATCAAAATTGGGAAATTTTCCCTTTTCTAGGTTTATGAATTCATCCGCATGACTAATCTTTCCGTTTTTTTCCACGATATGATGGGAAAATTGAAATGCCATCTGCTCATAAGGACGACGACCTTTATTGAATGGAATCGCTGCCATCGAAAAATTTCAGGATAGTTGTCGTGTTTGATCAACA
>JAYUEB010000232.1:0-6011 GCA_043739525.1 Bdellovibrionales bacterium | reverse complement strand
AAGGCGACGACGCGGTAAAATTATAAATGTGTCATCTGTCGGTGGAATGATGGCCATGCCCACTATGTCCGTATACAGCGCCTCAAAGTTCGCACTTGAAGGCGCATCTGAAGCTCTTTATTACGAAGTGAAACCGTGGAATATCAACGTCACATTGGTTGAGCCAGGATTTATTAAATCAGAGTCGTTTGCAAAGGTTCGTTACACGGCACTCAGTGATTATTCTGTGCATAATCCATCTGAAGCCTATTACGGACACTATTATTTCATGACCGAATTCATTGAAAAGGTGATGAAGCGTTCTCTTTCAACACCGGAAAGAATCGCCGCAAAAATTGAGGATATCATTAAAACCAAGAGACCATCACTGAGAGTTGCAGCAACTCCCGATGCGCTTCTGTTTGATCTGATTCGACGTTTTTTACCTCGTGATTTTTATCACTGGATTTTATATAAATTTCTGCCGCATCCAGATTATTGGGGAGATCAAGACAAGCTTGCGAAGCGCTTTGCCAAGACGCCGCTTCACTTACCTCGAAAATAACTACTGAACTGTGAGTTTAAGAACTTCACCTTTATCAGAAACACGAACTAATAAATCGTGATTGCTGGTACTTAATACTCCACCGCTTTGATTTGAGCTACGACAAGTCACCTGTACCCAAGATTCAAAATCAATGGCTGCCGCATTACCCGCTACAATATTCCAATGACCATTATTAATATTGTAACCAATCAAAGTATCATCTCTCGAACCACAAGTGAGAGCTTGCATAACGAATGAGGTCAGCTGAATCGACGCACCTGAGTCCGTAGACAAATAAATGTCTCCAATTGGACTTGGCATCGGATAGTTGACGATATTCATTTCAATTCCACTTTGGCTCGACGAAAAACTGTATTCGAAATTGACGAATTTAAAGGATAAGAAGAGCCGAACTTTGGCTCCTAAAATATCAAGTTTCGCATGACTTGGCTCTCCTGTTTGATGTCCCAATTCATGAACGAGAATGGCCGAAATTCCCGCGAAATCAAGCGCAGGTTTACCTGCTGAATCATAGATTTCATCAACATTAAAGTAGATCGGCATTGACGAATTTAAACTCGTCTTAGCAACACGATTGTTTTCAGTAGATGAAGTCGTAAAAAACCCAGGATTGAGTTTTTCAGACATGAAAATGATGCGATTTTGCGTGGAGTAGTTTCGTCGAACTATGACTTCAATCTTCTCTAATATGATGAGCTCTTCAGGGGTAACTGAACATTGATTCGGAAGAGAAATACAAGATTCAATAATTTTTGGCAAAGAAAGATAAACAAACTGAATGTTTTGCTCGACTAGTCCTGCACCGTTTCCGACAACTCCTCCCGCAAAAGACTGAATGCTAAAAAGTGTGGTGATGATGAGAAATTTAATTGTTTGCATGGCTTTGTGCCTCCGGATTTTTTTCGTCTTTAGTATGCTCGAAAAATTGTAAGTTGAGCTGATAAATCTGATTTGAATCATCTGCATCAAATTCTGTATTAAAGTCCTTCACGAAATTGAGAATTTTCTCTTTTGCCTGAGTCATTTTAACCGGATCAAATTTCAAAGTTAAAGAGTTAAAATGTCGGGCCGACACATCTTGTTCGTCGACTGCTTCGATTGCTCGACTCATCATCCCTTTATGATGTTCTCGTATAGCTTCAGACGCAAGTTCATGGGTTGTTTCAACTTCGGCCAAAACAGGCTCGAGCAAGCCCTCGGAGTTGCGCTGGACAACCCCAAGCTCAAGTAGGATTTCGATCGATTTTTTAATTTGCGCAGGGCTTACTTTTCTACGAAGTTTTCGGCTTATCCAGGTATGGTCTTCTCTAAAATCAAAGCTCGAAATAAGAGTTTGTATCACTAAATGATACCAATCTCGCATCATTGAAAATTGATTCAGGCTTAATTTATGAGAAAGATTCATTTTTTTAAAGCGGCCCAGACGCTCCATCACCTGCTTAGTCGCCTTGCCTTTTTTCTTTAGCTTTTCGAGTTGAACAATATTTCGAAGATAGAGGTCTTCTTCATGAGAGAGCTTCCAGTGATTCGAAATAGCATCAAGAAAATCGTTACTTGGTAAGCGATCACCAGTGAAAATCATAGATAAACTACTTGCCGAGTTGTATCCGAGCGCTTTTGCCAATTTTTCTAAATTTGATTTTTTGTGCCCGGCAGCCGAGACAAATTCATTCTGTAGACGATATTTGAAATAGTCTTGAAAGCTTTCGAATTGTATAGCGCTTAACTTTTCCAGATTTAACCTCTCAATTTTTAAATTCAAATACCCTGACTCAAAAGAATCAGGGTATTTCTTCAAAACTAAGACTTATAAAAAATTAGTTACAAGCTGGGAATGTGAATTCTTTAAAGAACTGAGTTGTTGCTTCGCCATGGTTCTCAGTCACTTCTGCAGTTACAGTTTGAGGAGTTGTAATCGTGTCCACTCGTGGCACACATTGAGAAGGATCTGGTTCTTGTTCGCCACGTGGAGCAGGACAATCATTGTATTTATGTTGATAAGTGCGAGCATTTGCCACTTTTTGATTTGCGTATTCAACACAACTATATTCATTGTAGGTGCCGCCATCTGGAACTTTTACTTCCACAACAACCGTTTTCACACACACTGGAACATTTTTAATTGTCTCAATAGTCGTTGCAGTCATGCATGCATTGTCCAAAGCAATTCCCATTACGTTATCGTAAGGAACATTTACAAATGCACTTCTGCTTGCGAAAATTTGAGCCCAAGTACTATTTGGGCCAAGAGCCATTGCTTTTGCAGAAACAAATACAGTCGCGATTAATAATAATGCTTTCATTTACCTTCTCCTTGGTTTTGTTAAAAGACATTTACTATGAAATACCATTCACTCATTTTTGCCAAATTCATTTTCACAAAATTGAATTTAATTTTTCACAAGTTGTGAAAAATTCCTGATGCTATTTGCAAGAGTCTTCTCAAAGATTTTCATTTAGGGTACTTCTTCGTGAGAGTCTCATTTCGAGACTTTGGTCTAGCTTTTTTTGACGCTCGAACCCATCAAATCAAATTAACCAGCATTTAATTGTAGAGAGTATCGACAATGGTCAAATCCTAAACATTTTTCCAACCCATAGACAGGTTAAAATCTTCGGCGTTTGGCTGCGATTTTGCTGATTTAGATACCTGGGGGTGTATCGTGTTGAGGCGTAAAATATATTTGAAACTTCCGATGGTTCTTCTTCTTTTGGTTTTGATTCCATTTCAGAACTGCAGCTCACCAGTTGCGTTTCAAAATGCGGATGTTGTTTTGGATGCTCTTGGCAGACCAATTTATAAAGGTCAGCTCACAGTAACTCCATCCAAACCGAATCCACCTCTTAAATTATTTTTCGTCATAGATAACTCGGCGTCTATGCTTGGACATCAAATTGATTTGGGGGCGCAGTTTTCGACTCTCTTTCAATCTGCAAGCACAAGCTTGCAAGGTTTTGATACAACCATCTATGTCTTCTCGACTGCTTCAACATATAATCAAGGCTTTCAATCTCAAATCCCAACACGCTCTCCTAGTTCTATCAATTCAGTTCCTCCTGTTTCAGATTCTGCTAACCTTGGGCTAGTTCCAGGTAATATTTTTGGCTACTGGGCAAATGCGACCGGCACTTTCGGGCAAGCACCATTTAATTTTCAAATTTCTCCAGCGCCAGTTCTGGATAATAGTAGTGCAGGGGTTACTCCGCATCTCTTTATTGCCCAAAAAGGTTCAAGTTCAGATGCTGATTATGCCGCTCAAATTGCAAATCTCACAACTCAGTTCAAATCAAGACTCTCTTATCTCAATCCAACGAATCAAGCTGCATATGAAAATTTAACGGATGTTTCTTCAGGTCTATGTAGTATTGCGCGCATCGTGAAACATTCGTCTGACTATATTCAGCCAGGGGATTCGACTGCTTTCATTCTTGCCAGTGACGATGATGACCGCATGAATCTTCGTAATGGCAACTCGAACGCTTGTCTTGAATCTGTTGTCGCTAGCAATAATCTGATTAACGGAACTTGCGGCCACTTTCAAACAAATTACACTTACAACTCTTCATCAAATCTTTCTTACTATGCATCTCGAAAATTTAATTACGAATCGGGCACGAATATTAACTATTCGTACGCGACAAGTGAGACCTGTGGATTTAACTATCAAGATGGGTTTAGCTACACTTCGAAATACACGGCTTTGCAGACCAATGTGACCTACACACGATGTGATCTCTGGCGTGACGGAACCTGTATCACTCCTCATCCAAACTATACACAAACAATCGCCGGAAATTATCAAAGTGGCGGGAGCTCAACTTGTATCGCTGCTGTCAGTTCAGCTACTGATAACCCAGCTCCAGGAACCGGCTTTTCATGTGCTCCTAATAATCTTATAAATCAAACAGGTGGCTCCGGTGTAGATACTGCTTCAGCTGGCTCAACTTGCAGCGCAGGTGTGGTTGCGGGATTACAAGGGTCAAATAAGACAAATATAGTTTGTACAATTACTGGAGCTCATTTGAAAGCGGGAAGCGCATCTGGCGTTGCCATCGGAAGTTGTGCAAACTACTGCAGTACGCACTCAGGTACCTATGCAAACTGTTCTTTAACATCGACTAAAACAAATCGAAGTTCAGGATTCATTAAGCTTGCTGTTGATGGAGTGACTTGTGCCTCGACTTGTCCAAATTCATCCCTTTGTGGAAATAGCACGGTCTCTTCTTATATTACAAGTCAGTACGGCACGACAGCGACTTGCGACACTCCAACGATTATAACGAGTGGTCTCACCGTCAATGCAGGAGCAGATCCCGCAGGAACTCAACTCAACTGCTCAAGCTCTCTTACGGGTCATACTGTGACAAACAGTACTGGCACAGCAGTTTGTGCAGGCTCGGCTACGGTTCTTGATTGTGTACATAGTCTTCAAACCGGAACGCCAAGCTCAGGCTCTTCTTGTACGGTTGATAACTCTTCTTCTTTGACTGTTGTATCTGTTCCACTTGGGGATACTTGTACAACTACTTGTGCAAGTTCAGGTGGATATTGTGACTCTTCTAAATACAGTACTGTTGCTGACTACCTCGCAAAAGGCTTAAGTGCCTATTGTTCATCATCATCAGCGGCAGGTGCTGGCTCGCTTTCTATTACGTTCAAACCAAGCGTTTCCCAAAATGCAAATTGCGCGTCTAAATGTGCCGATTCAACAACTGGATCTTGCGACGGACTTGGCTGGGGCGCGAGCGATGGTTCAACTGTAGCGGACTATATCAACCAACAAAAATTAGGTGGCGGTTCTTGTTCATCATCAGTTCAATTTGTCGGAGATACGACTATCAATGGTGCGAATCCAGCAAATCCAGTTGCCTCATGTGCTGCTGGCAAATTTTTCTCGCCAAGTGGATCGGCTTAACGGGTACAGCGATGAACTATGCTGCAGGCGATGCGAATCACGTCGCTGCTGACTATATCAATTATATAGCGCGAAATTCGCCTCAATCTTCGATGGCTGTTATTACACAATTGGCAGGAGACAACCTCTACGGAACAAGTGTTGGACAACAGTATATCAATCTCGCGACTCAAATGAACTCAAATCAGGTGTCAAGTATACTTGGAAACTATTCTTCAGCACTAAACAATATCTCAAACTTTATTGTGAAGAGCGCATTGAATAGCTTTTTGCTCCCACTTGAATCGACTAACTTTGTTTTCGGAGTTTCGGTTCTGCGCGCGGGAACAACAACTTGGCAACCTCTTGATGCTTCAAGCTGGAGTGTTGCGGGAACGACGCTGAGTATTCAGCCTTCGGTTAATTTACAAATCGGAGATCAGCTGCTGTATCGGTATCGTTTGACTGAGTAAAAGCTGGTTGCCTGGACTGCTGGAACTTCGAGAGAGCACCTTCGGAGTGCACTCGGGCTCCTGCCCTCGCGAGCATTTTTTGCGCTTACCGCAAAA
>JAYUEB010000231.1:0-1980 GCA_043739525.1 Bdellovibrionales bacterium | reverse complement strand
TCTTATGAGATCACCTGGAATAAGAGCGAGAGAACTTATTCGTTCTATTTTGCCGTCTAGATCGATCTTTTGAACACTAGAAAGTAATAACTCATCTTCAAGATTTGTTGACTGAAGTTTTTTAGTTTGAATTTGTTTTAATACGAAACGACTCGACAACAAAAGAAACACAAGTGTGGATAGTGAATCAAAGTAGACAATTTTCTCTAGATTAAAAAGGCCCCAAAGGCTAGTTGCGACTCCTGCAATGATTGCTACGACGATAGGAACATCGAGATTTAAACTTCTTGATCGAATCGAAGCCAAGGTATTTTTGTAAAATGGCCAAGCACAATAAGTAAGAACTGGAAGAGCAATACCTGCTGACAACCATCGAAACTGATCAGCCAAACTTCCTGTGGCTCCAGCGTAAACCGAAACTGCCAGAATCATAATGTTGCCGGTGCATGCTCCTGCAACTCCAATACGTATAAGATCTCTTCTTCGTTCGCGCGTTTGAAAGTGTATCGAAGCTTCTGACTCTCTCAAAGGGTGCGGACGATAGCCTAAGCGATTAAGTGTTCTTGCAATATTAGCAAATGAGCCGCTAGCTATTCTTTGAACTTCAATTGTTGAATTTGCCATGTCTATTCTTGACGATTCTGCATCCGAGCAAAGTTCGGGCAATTTTTCGAGTAACCAAAGGCAGGCCGTGCAGTTTATGCCTTCAAGATAAAAGCGAATCTTGAATCCGTCGGGACTCAATTTCTTTATATACTCAGGATCGTCACAATATTCGTAAGTTAAAGCCGAAGTCTGGACTGGGATTGGACAAATTGGTGGGCTCGCCTCACGAATTTCGTAATAACGAGCTAGACCTTCTGATTGAATCATTGAATAGACAAACTCGCAGCCAGCGCAACAAAAACTTTGTCTCGGCACGGGAGTGAAGATGGTCCCGCAATGGGGACAAGTTAAATTTTGAGTGAGTGCATGTGCCATAGTCAAAATGATTGCAGTCGATATGCCATATTGATGGAGTAGAAATCTGAGACGAATTCTCAAAAGGAAGCGCCGAGAGCTAATCTAAGACGAATAATGGCTGTTGAGACCTCCTTCACGTGAAAAGCTTGTGACAAATTGGCTCACGCCATTTTTCTTATGAGCCACTTTGGCTCAGATTTTCGATTGCTGAGATCACAGTGCGATTTGGAAAGGCACAAGCTTTGCTTTTCATATTCGCAGGAACACAAAAAAACCTGCAATTGATTTCTGACATATCGCAAGTGAAGGAAGAAACCATTTATGAGATTTAAGCGTATATTTATTTTAGTGTTAATAGGTTCTCTTGCTTCATCTATGGCTCACGGAGACGAGCAAGTTGGAAATTCTGAGTGGAGAGAGCGGATGAGGGCGATGCTAGGTGATGTTCTCGTCCTCTTTCCCTATGCCTTTGACGACACTAAATTTAACGATCAGAAAAATGCTTCAGTCATTCAGAAATCAATGCAGTCTTTAGTCGAGCACTCAACTGGACTAAAAAAGCATACTGCTCGTTTTAACCCAGAAAAAGGTTTAAAAATTGACCCGAGTTTTCCGTTTATTGCAGAAGCCTTTGAGAATGAACTGATTTCTGCCCAATCCACTTTTTCTAAAGGCTCAAATTCGCGTCGTGATTCTCAAGCTTACCTTCGATCCGCCCTTTCAAAATGTATGTTATGTCATACCCAATCGATGAATGGGCCTGAGATTAAATTAAGTCAATTCAAAGATCAATTCGCTGCACTTTCTCGAGTTGATCGTTTTACGGCGCTTGCAGCAACTCGTCAGTTCGATGAAGCTTTGATCGAGTTTCAAAAATTTGTGGGTGATGCAAAAGTGACGAAGCCTGAACAAGGTGTGGTAGATATGACTTCGAAAGAGGCCCTAGCTATTTCTGTTCGAGTTAAAAAGAGTCCGAAATTGACTCTTACTTTGATCGATAAAATATCCGAAAGTGGC
>JAYUEB010000230.1:0-1982 GCA_043739525.1 Bdellovibrionales bacterium | reverse complement strand
GCAAAAGCATGATGAGCACGCTCGAAACCAAAACTTTGTCAGCGATTGGATCCATGAATTTACCCATGGTGCTTTCGGCATTGTATTTGCGTGCGAGGGCCCCGTCGAACCAGTCTGTGATGCTAGCGATGGTGAAAACAATGGCTGCACTCCATCCATTCCATTCAGTCGGAGGAAAGCTCAAAATGACCACGAGAATGGGGCTCAATGCAATACGTGCCCAAGTCAGCCACATCGGCAATTTCTTTTTCCATGGGGGAATAAATTGTGGGTTTTCTTCTTGGACCATCCTCATACTTAATCTAGACTTGAGCAATGCTGTCAAGCAAGAAGGCCTCTAGCCATATTCAAGTCTTATATAAACTTTTGGTTTGCGTACTCTTAATCCAATTCAGTTTTTCTGGATTTGTTCTTGCCGAGTCTAAAGAAAAGGCTCTCGCTCGGTTTCCGCCCGAGCCGATTAAATTTGCTCGAACAAAAAAAGTCGTCGGACTCATATTGCCGTCAGAGCCGTCGGCGAGTGAGATGCCGTTTTGGAGAAATAAAGTTCAGATTCGTAAAAAGATGCTCGAAGATCGTTTGATTTCGGTTTCAGTCAATACTTCGACTCTACCCAGCGGAATGGTCGCCTTTGATGTGAAAGGAGCCGGCATTGTTCATGCTCCGCGAGAGTCTGCGATTAAAACTTCGCTCGAATTCGACCAGCTCACCAAGGTCAGCTCAAATTTTAAAAGTTCTTACTATGACGAAAAAAACAGTCAGTTATTTGTGGTTATCGAAGCACTCGGTTTTGAGACGCGAATGATTCTCGCAATTGACCGAGTCGTTGAAAAAAAGCGGAGTGAAATTCAGTTCGAAGTCGTATGGGGAGAGTTGAAGGGGATGGCAGGTGCCATTGGCTTCGAAAACGTCAATGACGAAAGCTGTGAAGTTTCGATTTTATCCCACTATGAAGCTGCGAAACTCCCGTTGCCAAAAGTTTTTATAGGATTCGCGTTTGAAGTCGTGACCCAAAAGATTGCCGAAAAAATGCGAAGTTTTATTGAAAGTCAGAAATGAGAAAAGCTCACTTTACTTTGCGCACTGCTTTGTCGTGAAATTCAATGCCTATTGTATTGAGCTTCTTCTTATCGATATCGATAAATTTTGACATTTCACGAAAGTCGTCAGGCTTTTGCCAAGCTGAAAGTTTCGGGAAATCTATGGTTGCTAACGGCACAGCTTCGCCGAATTTTTTTTCATATTTGATCAGTTCAGTGGCGTTACCGTGAGGAATAGATTGATTAAAGACTTCGCGAAGATGTTGCTTCCAGTTTGAAAGTGCAAGTCTCATTATTTTTTTATCTTTTACTTCAAGTGCATGTTCGCAAACTCGTGACATATAGAGATTCACCGCTTTGGCGGACACTTGCGCTTTGCCAGCTGAAACCGAGTGAAGGTAGGCGCAAATAAAATCGTAGATGAACATGTCTTGCACAGAAGTTTGAGCATTTTCGAGGCCAGAAATTCCGACAGCAAAAATGGAGTTTGCACTATGCTTTACCCAAATTGTGATGGCTCTCTCAAAGTTTTGTGATTTGATTGCGGCAAGAAGCAAACCCAAGACTGATTTGGAGACAATATAGCTGTCGATCTTTTTCGATTTTTGAAGAATAGAAATAATTTCGAGGTACTTTTTCTCAGCTTCTTTATAAAATCCACTGGCAAACAATTTATTGGCTTCGTTGCCTAAATCACTGAGCTTTTCAACCAGTTCTTCCATGTCTTGCTCCTGAAAATATATCACCTAAAAAATCAATAGACTGACAGTCCCTTGTCGGCGGCGGGGAGCCAAACGATAAGCCCTGTTTCATTCAAATAGCTCAAAAAAGACGTAGGGCCCGTCGGGTCTAGTCGGCTTCTCTAATTTTGCTGATAGAATCTCTAAATTTTAATTATTGGATTTTCTATAGCCCATCCTTCAAACTGAGATTGGCTCTCTC
>JAYUEB010000229.1:0-1985 GCA_043739525.1 Bdellovibrionales bacterium | reverse complement strand
GAGGCCCCGCAGCTGTTGCCGGAATGCAAACCTATGACATCATCGTCGACTTTGATGGCAAAAAAATTCAAACACCAAGTGATTTGATGAATGCAGTTTCAGATACTCCAATCGGAACACACTCGAAAGTTAAAATCATTCGTCTCAACAACGAACGTGCGACCAACAAAACAGTTGAAGTCACAGTCAAAGAAAATCCAAATGAGAACAAGGCCAAGAAAGAAGAACCAAAACGTTACTTCGGACAAAAAGCTCCATTTGATTTCGGCTTTCGAGTTGCGGATGACAGCATCAAGCTCAGAGAAGAATTTGGCATTCAGCCAACGGCTCCCAAAAGACCAATCATCATTGAGGTAGAACCAAATTCAATAGCCGATCACATGGGCCTTCGCGAAGGCGACATGATTGTCGATGTCAATCGTAAGGCCGTCACTCAAGCCACTGAAGTGGTGAAAAATCTCAAACAGGGTAAAAATATTATTTCAATCGGACGAGGCGAAGGTATTTTGCTGGTTCCACTGAATTCAAAATAAAGTCTTGAATACGGAGCTTAGATCACTAAGCTCCTTACTTTCTCAATCTCCCTCCGCATACGCAGTTCACGCCATCACAGCATTCTTTTTTCACCGAAATTTGTCTCAAAATGAGAAATACGGCCCAAAGCCTTAAGTCCTTTGTCGCTTTAGCCGAAAGTCTTATTAAGGACCCAATCTTAACTGTGCGTATACATCATGGGTTTCTCAAACATATTAACAACGTGGACCAGCTTTTGGAGGCATAAATGGAAATAACCGAAGTCAAAGTTTTCCCTGTGAACGAGGATCGCCTGAAGGCGTATGTTTCGATTACAATCGATAACTGCTTTGTGATTCGCGATCTCAAGATTATTGAAGGTACAGGCGGACTCTTTGTCGCTATGCCTAGCAAGAAACGTAAAGATGGCCAATTTAAGGATATTGCTCACCCTCTTAACCAAGAGACGAGAACGGATATCGAAAACAAGATTTTTGAAGCTTACGAAAATGAAATACGTTCCATGGGCGAATCTCTTAATAGTTTGCAAAGGCAAAAGACGCCTGACACAGACTATTAAAGGCTTAGCGCACGTTGAGCGACGAGTCGTGAGCGGGCATACAAATAACGCATGTAAGATTGTTTGTTTGGAATTGCAAGTGGCGAAGACTCTCATTTAGACTTTTTGAAGAAAGAAACCTAAGGGGGCCCTAGGTGTCTTGGTGAGAGGTAGCTTAAAATGGCTACCTCTTTTTTTTTCTCTAAATACGCTTCAGCAGTTCGGCTTTTTTAGCCAAAAACTCAGCCTCTGTGATCACTCCGTCCGTATAGAGTTTGTGGAGTTTTTCAAGAGCATCGACCGCATTGGTATTTGGGCGTCTCGCTTCGCGGGGCTCAGAACTTAAAATCTCAGATGTTCCTCTTCCAAAAACGTACTTCATTTCGTTGACCCAAATATCGAAGTAATTTTCTTTAGGCATTTCTTGGTTAATCACTATTGTTTCAGCAACCAGATCATGTAGCGTTTGGTGCCTGGCTGTGAAAAGGCTAATGAGGTAACCGATAAAAAGGCACATACCCGAAACAATGGCCATCAAAGAGCGAATCAAAGCTTGCTTGAAGCTGCAACGAGCGCCCTCTTCACTCACCACAATAATGCCCATGAGGGCCTTACCGGGAGTCGCCATAATAGGAGAACTCTCAAATATAGGCTTATAAAAGAGCACTAAAACCACGGATCCAACAAAGGGAGCGATGTGATTGAGGATGATGTTGGGGATGAGGAGGATGAGGCCATCGATGAAAAGTGCTGCAAATCTGTGCCAAAAGCCTGCATATTGGTAGTCTACCACTTGGTTTTCCGAACTTGAGCCCGAGTCTGACATGAATCCTCCAGGCAGTCTTATTAGCTTGAGGTTTATTTTAAGCAAGTGTTTTATTTTACTTGCCTAAGTACGCCATGTTTTTTATTT
>JAYUEB010000228.1:0-6035 GCA_043739525.1 Bdellovibrionales bacterium | reverse complement strand
ATGGGCAAAATCCTCGAACCATTTTCGATCAGTACCCTACTTGGAATGGACTCTACGGATCTCAACACGACGGAATCGATCCGGCCTCTGCAGAAATGATTGGCTATCGAACTTACCTTAAAGAGGCGACAACCAACCCACGCTATTCAAAATTAAAACTCGATTATCTCTGGAATTCGACAACTGGAGATCAAGTTGATCGCGCCTATCATATGCCCAATAATATTTACGGTAAGTTACTTGCTCACCGCCAAGGAATTCGTCTTGCTTCGGACATGATGACTCAAGAGCAATTTAAATCGAAAGTTTACACCTTTCTCACGTGGGGAGCTCGCAACGAATGCGGTTGGACCTCAGACACTTCAGATATCAGCAGTCTTGTGAGCTTATTGGGAGATTATATCAGAACCATGATCGTGAACCGCTATCCAAAAAATATGTTCAGTTGGGCTTGGGGGACCCCGGCCGATATTTCATATCCTCTTTCATTTATCTCGCTTGCATTTAATTCGGTTGAAGCTTTTACCGATCAAATGGTTTTGACCTCCCAAGCATCTCCCGTTGTCGGCCCAAGCGGACAAACCGACTATTTTGACGGTCTCGAAATGGTGAGTGATCATTTGCAAACAGCTTTACGAAGCATCAAAGCGACTCAGGACCCGGCATTTCAAAGAGTCTTAGGAACCCAATCCTATCGCGACTTCGCGAGAGAAAAGGGTTTTGATGAGCGCTACAGCGACGGCTCGGCAGAAGTTTTTGACTCAATCTCAACTCATCTTCCAATTAGTACGGGAATTTTTAATAATGGCTGCAATTATTTAAAAGATCGCGCCATGGAGGAGTGGAATTAAAACCAACTCGCAATCATATAAATACCTACCAGCGCAAAAGCCGCAGCTGCAATGCGATTGAGAAGCACCGGCTGAACGGCTCTTTTAAGGTGACTACCTAGAAAACTAACCACACCTGTCACCGTCCAAAGTGCGAGAGTCGAGGAAACTAAAATCGTCACAGGATTATGATAGCGAGCCTCGAGCGAAGCCGTTGCGAGTTGCGTGAGATCACCCCATTCGGCAATAAAAATGACAACGAATGAAGACCATACGACTTTCCAATCGAGTCTCTTTTTAGACTCGAGAAACTTCGCTTCATCTCCTTCGCCATCTTCGTTTCGTCTTAAGGCTAAGAAGGCATAAATAAAAAAGAGTATTCCTGCGATGAGATGAATCCATTTTTCAGGAAAATGCGTAAGCAAGCTTCCAAAAGTGACGGCTACTAAACTTTGAATAAAAAAAGCAGCGCAGGCTCCTATAAAGATAGATAAGGGACTCGCGCGAGTTGCCATCAACAAAGTGGCAAAGGCAGTCTTGTCAGGTAGTTCTGCAATGAAGATTAAAACGAATGTTGAGGTAAAAAGCTTCCAGTCGATATGAACTCCTGTTCCTATCGAGATTAAATCTTTGGGGCTCCACGTGCAAGCGTCATTTATTATGTATAATAGACTATACATTTCAAAATGTATAGTCTATTATACATTCATATGCCACGTATTGAACAAAAGTTTACGATCGAAAATAGAATTCAAGAACTGCGCTCAGATCTCGGCCTCACCCAACAGGAATTAGCCGACTCTCTTGATGTGACTCGCGCAACCGTCCTCGCTCTTGAGAAGGGAAGTTATAATCCCTCTCTCGAACTCAGCTTTCGAATTTCGCGTTTTTTCAAAATAGGAATCGAACAAATCTTTAAAGTGAAAGGAAAGTAATATGCAGAAACTCATCCGGGCCGTTCAAACCTACTTACTGCTCGCCGCTCCCTTCGTTGTCGTTATTATGATCTGGCGAACCTTACAACCCGAAAGCGTCATCACGAAGAGTGATTCATTCTTCGTTCGCGCACTGTGGGAGGTGCTCGCTTGGCATCTCATGACCTGGTTCGCCGTTTTTATTTTGTTTTTAGTTTCGCTCGTTGTAATTCCAGAAGCGCGCGAAAACACACTTGTTCGACTCGCCAATATTAAGGAGCGCGACGAACGCGAGGAATTTGTCACGGGTCGAGCGGCTAAGTCGGCGTACATATCGGGCTTAAGTGTTTTACTGCTCCTGTTATTTTTCTCGATGTTTCAATTGCAGATTACCCGATTACCAGCAGATCAAGCTATCAAGGGTAAAACCGGCACTTTGAATCTCGGCATGCATTTTAATCTGATAGATGATTCAAAAGTTGAAAATGCTCCAAGTGGAAAGGTGCTGTTTGAAACAAAAGATATTCCACTTTCAAAATCTGGGATTTTGCTCACTCTTATTGCTTGGCTAATTCTGGCGTTTCATATTAGGGCCCGAAAAGAAGCTTAAGATTTTTTGTAAAGCTCAAATACAAACTGCCACGACATTAAACGTATGAGTGGCGTTCTTGTGAGTACCGAATCAATCATATTGAAGAGTGCAAGTACCGGTCTAGAAAGGCCGGGAATGCGATTCGCAAATACAGAAAGCGGCGACAAAATATGAAAATACCGAATCTGACCAACTTCAAAAAAGCGCGAAGCAAATCGCACATCTTTCAAGGACAGGATGTGGGCTTTCTCCCACTCCGTTCTCATTGAAGGAGTTAAATTGCGATATAACTTAATCAGCGGATTATAATCAAGCGCCTCAACGGCCAGAATCACTCCGCCAGGCTTGAGAATTCGCCTGAGCTCTGGAAAAGCGTAACTGAGATCAAGATGGTGAAGCATGCCACTACAGATGATCACATCAAAGGAATTATCCGGAAGTCCGGTATTCTCACAGTCTGCTTGCAAAAAGCGAATGCGGTCGCCTAAGCCTAAACGCTGAGCTTCGACGGCAGCATTTTGAACTGAAACATCTGAAATATCGATTCCGACTGAAAAAGCCGCTCCGAGCTGAGCACTTCGAATCGCAAGCGGACCATTTCCGCAAGCGTAGTCTAATACGACTTTTCCGGGTAGATGAGCTTTAAACCATCCGGTAATATAATCTTGAGAGGACTCGGTCGTTTTATAAAACTTTTTATTTCCGTGTAGGAGTTCGTAAGTATCCTTTGGAAGACTTGCCGTCAGGTTTTTATCGCGGTCGCGATTGTGAAATTCGAGTTCCTTCCATTTACGATCACCGAGAACTTTTTGAAGGTCTTTGCCTTGGTAACTCTGACTTAGCTTTTCAACAGATTTTTGGAGAGTCGATAAAGACTCAGCTGCAGTTAGTTTTTCAGGCAGTTTTTCGGTTTCGATCATCTCGCTCCCTTTTGGCATTTCCAGGTTTTAAAGCCTTTGCGCGAGGCGAGTCAAAGACAAAAAAAAAGCGGCACCTAAATGCCGCTCTTTATTGGTCATTTCTATTAAAAGCTAAATATTCGTGCCTACGAGCTTCGCAGCGTCAGCAGCATCAGGCTTAAACCAGCAAGTTGGGCGAAGACCCTGCTTAAACTGAGGTCCCACGCATGAATTTACATGGTAGTTCTGAACATCAAGATTTGCATTCGCAGAAGCTTGGCAGATCGATGCTTGATAATAAGTATCGAGACGGCACTGCGCTTCAGGATGAGCATCAAAAATCTCAGTTACGACGTTTTTATCAGGAGTTGTAACGAGTGGCGGAGTTGAATCCTTTGAAAGAGACGACAAAACGTTTGCGAGAACAACACCCGCATGAGCTGATCGCGCGCAAACCGCTGCTTCTTTTGCATTGGTGAAGCTTGCTGAACACTGAGCAAGGATCTCTGGCTCAACTGCCAAAACTTTTACGATTTTTTCGTTGTCGTCAGCTGCAAAAACTTTACGAGCACATTTTAAAGCTGAGAAGTAATCTGCTCCGCCTTCGTTTGTTGCCCAACCCCAACGAAGTGGTCCCATATATGGTTGACGTCCCAAGTGATGGCCCATTTCGTGACATACGACCAGCATCATTCCATCCGTTGTCATACCAGGATAGCGAGCGAGTCCGCCGTACATATTCACGTACCATTGATTCCAAAAGCGAGTTGCATTTGCATTCACAGTTGCATCTGTCCAAAGACGATTCAGAACTAAATTTCCGCCTTCAGAAGCAACGATTGGTTTATAAACCGATTCGTATCTGTCCATTACGGCATTGAATTCTTGTTCGGTGATTCCAGTATTTGTAAAACTCACTGGAATTTTCAAATCATTTTCAGGCAAGAAACCTGAGCAAAGATTCTCATGTGTTGTCACATAAGAAACGGCCACGAAAGCCACACTTAAAATACCCGCTAAAATAAAACGCTTCATACAAAATCCCCCTCTGTATTTGTTTGCAGACTAAAGTCTAAAGGGGACAAGATATTTGACTAGTAAATTCTTCTCAATAGACTTGCAAACTAGACCTAGGCCGTGGGTTTTTACAGTTTTCAGATAACTGTTACTGCATCTGATTGCGGATATCAGCTTGCCCGACCCGGCATTCAGTTTCAGTCTTCAGGCCGCGGTCGGCTGTCTGCCGTCTGTCAGCTTCCGTCTCGGTTTGCTGCCCTGGTTTTTTTTCAATGTTCAACTGCCACAGAGACTGAAAAACTGCCGACTGAGGACGGCTGCCAGCAGACTGTTTTCAGAATTAGGCAATTGTAAAAGTACTAGTCGATCTGGCTTTCAAGAAAGGAGATAACGGCATCAAGTAAATGCGATTCGCGAAGGCGTTGAGTAAACGCGTGAGTAATATCACGTTGATCACCCGCACGATTTCTCATATCTTCGAATTTAGAAATCATTTGAACTTTTGTGTCTTCGTCAAATTTACCGTTGTTAATAACGTCGTCGATATACATCAAGGATTCATGATCAACTTTGATATCGCCGATATCTGATATGATCTGAGCCAGCATTGCCTCTAGCTTTTGAGCAACTAAAATTGGAGATGTCACTTCAGGTTTCGTGCTTGGCAAGAGCGCAGTTGCCCCGAGGTTTGGATTCTTCGCACTCATCTCATTGTACCAAGCCTCAAGTTCTGGCGGAAGCGGGCCTTCATCAACAAGTTGAACAAAGCCCTCCCAGTTCACGATTCGATAAGTAAATTCGCGCAATCTTCTTCTTAAGTTGTGTAGACCTTTTTCGAGGTCGTCACTGTCAAAGCCATTTCGATTAATTTTATCATTAATGGAGCGTGCGTAATTAATCGCTTCAACCATTAAAAACTTGCGATCTTCTGCACCAGTTAACCAGTTTGGATAAATGTCATAATCAGCTCCCATTTTAGAAAAAACTTTTACGGGAGATTGCGACTTGTCCATTTTAAAAAGAGCTAAACGAAATTGCTCAACCGCTTGCGTGCGCTTTTTCAAAAAACGCTCGGCAAGTTTTGGCTCATTTGTCTTAATCATTCGTTGTCTCAACTTTCCGTAAAGCTCAACCTGACCAAGCAAGCGTTCAAAATTCTTAATTTGTTTTACTTTTTTAGAGAAAAACTTGGGATCAAGGGCTTCATAAGATTGTGACAAAATGCGAATGTGAAAAATGATTCGACGTCCATCATTCTTAATGACCGAGTCAATCTGCTCATCAAGAGGTAACGAGCTGACCTTTTTAAAGCTCTCTTCAAGAAGATTGAACTCTCTCAAAAAGATTTGCTCTCCATACGATTTACCAGCTACGAAATGCGATTCCGCATTAAAGTAAGCTTGGCATTGATTACCTGCAATGGCTTCAAAAGAAGCGAATGACAAAGAAAGACCTACAACAACGAGAGCAATATTTTTTTTCAGCATAGACTTCTACTCTAAGCAGAAGATATGCCATTCCACACTTAGAGCTTCCTCTATTTAAATCGATCTGAGGTTGCCAAATCAAATAGGTTCGCTGCCGCTGCGCGCTTGGGTCATGTAATAATTACGAAATGGTCTGTTAGGCTGCGAGAGACATTCTTCCTCGAGCACTCGGGCTCCTGCCCTCGCGAGCATTTTTTTCGCCTGCCGCAAAAAATCGCGTCCCGCTTGCTCGAGGTGCTCGACGAAGAATGTCTCTCGCAGCCTAACAGACCATTTTCGTGAACATTTAATTTAGA
>JAYUEB010000227.1:0-6038 GCA_043739525.1 Bdellovibrionales bacterium | reverse complement strand
GGTTCGACTCATGCAATTGCGGAGGCACTTCGCTATCTCGAATCGAAAAGCGGTACTCAGATTACGGTTTTCACTTTTCAAAGTCTAGAAGGACAGGCGATTGAGGAAGTTGGAATTAAAACCGCTGATCAATGGCAGCTGGGTCGAAAAGGAAAAGCCGGAAGCTCGGAGGAAAGCCTTGATCGCGGGGTCATTCTTCTTGTAGCCATAAAGGAACATAAAATTCGAATCGAAGTTGGGCGCGGTTTAGAGGCCAGTCTGACAGATCTCATTTCCAAAAGTATTATTCAAGAGAAGATGGCGCCGCTGTTTCGGGAAGGTCGCATCGACGACGGAATTTTAGTGGGCGTTTATCAAATAGCAAAAACGACCGATCCGGATGTCGACATCAGTTCTTTTTTGCAAGGTCAGAGTCATGTTCGCTCCACGAGATCTCGCGGAAATTCGGATTATAGTAACTTTATACTCATCGCCTTTTTTATTGTATCAATCGCTATTGGCTTAGGTCGGGGCCGTCGGGGTGGTGGCGGTGGATTTGGTGGTGGATTTGGCGGCGGCGGTTTCGGTGGCGGCTCAAGTGGCGGTGGCAGTTGGGGCGGCGGCGGTGGTGGATTTAACGGTGGCGGCGCCTCGGGAGATTGGTAATGAAAATTCCAAATTGGTTGTCATCGCATTTGAATGAAGAAAAGCTAAAGGCGATTCGTGAGGCTGTTACCTTGGCAGAATCTCATACCACGGGAGAAATCGTGCCGATGATTGTAAGAAGGTCCTCACCGCTTACTCATATGATGGGAATGCTATTTTTTATTTTTGTTGCCTGCCTTGAAGTTGCTTTTTTTGTCTACTCCAGCCAAGTCGTAGTCGATCGAGCTTTTGAAATTCAATTTGTCTTGGTTTTGGTTTCACTGATCGGAGCTGGGCTCCTTTCTCGAGTCGAATCGGTACAGAGAATTTTGACTCCTAAGTCAGATCGAATTCACAACAGCTTAGTTCGAGCCGAGCTTGAATTTCATCGATCTAAAATTCGAGAGACAAATGCCCACACGGGAGTCCTGCTATTTGTTTCGGTGATGGAAAGACAAGCTGTTGTTTTAGCTGACGAAAAGATTGTGAAGAAGCTTGGAGATCATTCGTGGGATGGTGTTCTCGAAACACTCTTGCAAGGTCTTAAGGCTCAAGATTTCGCGGTGGGATTCTCAAAAGCGATTGAGCAAATAGGACAAATATTAAAAGATTCTTTTCCAGCGAACCAACATTCGCAAAACGATTTGCCAAACGATCTACAGATCAAAGACTAAAGTAGTCTCTAAACTCTTTACTTCGTCATAGCCTTTGAGACCAGCTCTAAGAGTCGTTTTTGTTTGAAAGCTCTTGGCTCAACAGGAGTAGAATTTTTTTAAAAATTTTAATCTCAGACTTTTTGAAGTTAGTGAGCAATGAGGAAATTTGGGAAAAATAGTCGGGCGCAATTTTATCTATTAACTTGATTCCCTTAGTGGTGATTTGCACAAAACAGCAACGGCGATCATCCTCACAGCTGACTCGCTTAATTTGCTTTGATTTTTCAAGACCGTCCAAGAGTCCAGAAATCGTAGCGCGTGTGACACCAAGATAGTCTGATAGGTCAGAAGGATTTAATGCCACCTCGGGCTCTCGTCTTAGTCGTAAAAGAAGTGTAAAGCGGGCTGAAGTCAGACCGTGTTCATCAAAATCTTTTCTAAAAAAATTGAAAACATCCCCGGATACGCGGTTCAAGAGGAGAAGGGCTTCTAAGTTTTCGGGATTGATTTTCGAATGGGGGTATCGGTTTGCGAACTTTCGCAAAATATGAATATCGGGTAGATTTTTGATTCGAAAAACGTCTGCCATTAATCTATGAAATAGCATAAGCGATCATGTTCAGCAACTTTCAAATTCATGACTTGTATTTAGATTGTTTTAAGAGAATTGAGCTTGAAATGGACTTACGTATGCAGCGGCCAGACCCCCTTGCCACGGCCAGTTTAAATAATAGTTAGGTGGCTAATTATTTTTACCTCGTAAGAGCACCCTTTCTTGACTTAAAATCGAATCTCGATCAAAAGGAAGTAATGACCAAGCTCTACAGGAAATCTTTTTTTATATCTAGCCTTTTGACTGTCTCTCTTTTGATTGGGAACCACGTGTTCGCAAGCACGCAACTCAGTTTGAGCGAGGCGACAAGAGAAGCCGAAGAAGGTTCACCAAGTTTTCAGTCGATGAAAGCCTCTGCGGAAGGAGCTCGATGGAAACGCATTGAGGGATACTCCAATTTTTTGCCATCTTTAACTGTTCAAGCTCTTCGTGTGCTCGATTACAAATATCAAACTTTTGATGTGTCACTGGGCGGCCCGACTTTAGCTTTTCCTGAAATAGCTCCGAATACTTTGGCGGGTATGAATGTATACCTGCCGCTATTTGATGGTTTTTCAAATCTGAATCGCTATCGCATGGGAACAGATCTTGAAAGTGCCGCAGTTAGTGAGCTTGCTTGGGCAAAATTTCAACTAGATCAAAAAGTGAAACTTAAGTTCTACGGAGCGCTCGCAGCTATTAAGCTTGCCGAGGTTGCGAAACAAAACGTTAAGACACTTGAAGACCATTTACAAAAGACCCAAGTACAAAAGCGTGGCGGAGTTTCAACTCAGTTTGATGTTTTGCGAATTGAAGTACAGTTAAGCGACGCAAAGGCAGAAGAAACTTTAGCTGAAGATAATGTTGAAATCGCAAAACGTGGATTGACTGAAGCAATGGGAATGGATTCAGACGATCGAGAAGTTGTAGGCGACTTGCCGACGCCAGTCGTTGGTCTTGTGCAGGGTTTGCAAGTTCCAAAGCCGGAAGCACGAGCCGACGTTCAGGCGATCATTGCAAGAGACAGGGCGAGTGCAGCGGCATCTAGATCATCCGACGCTTACTGGGTTCCTAAGATCGGTTTAAGCTATCAATATGAGTACTATAACAATCGGGACAACTCATTTTTTGATGGCCAGAACTATCGCAACGCTTGGCAATTGGGTGTCACTCTCTCCTGGAATTTATTCGACGGAATGGCCTCAATTGCAAGAGCTCATGAGGCAGACGCGGACTATGTAAAATCTCAGAAGTCTGTAAGGCAAGCCTTGCTTCATATCCCAGTTGAGTTCGACAGTTGGAAAAAGCATTTTGAGACGGCCAGCATAAATTATAAAGCAAAAGTTTTGAATGTGAGCCGAGCCCAAGAGAGCGTTCGTTTGGCGCAAGAGTCTTATCGTGCAGGAACACGAACAAACAGTGAGGTCTTAGATGCTGAGCTTGATTTGTTTCGCGCGCGAGCAGGTGTGGTAAGTACTCAATTGAGTGCAGAAGAAGCCTTGATTAATTTGGAATCTGTTGTTGGAAGGACTATCGAAAGTGGGAAGTAAAAAGAAAATTCTAATTCCGATCGCTGTCGTTGCGGCTCTTGCTGCGATTTATTTTATATACCAGAGTTTCACCTATGTGACGACAGACAATGCAACTGTTCAAGCTCATACTTTGATGATCGCTTCGAAGGTTCCTGGCGTTGTAACGGATGTTTTGGTTGATGAAAATCAGATCGTAAAAGAAGGCGAAGTACTCGTTAAAATTGATCAGCGTGATTATATCAATCAGGTTGCTTTGGCTGAGGCCGATTTAGGTTCAAGTGATGCTCGTATGAAAGATGCTGAAACAAATTTTAATCGCTTAAAATCTTTGTATCACGGAGGAGCGGTGACTCAACAACAATTTGATACAGCAAGCACGCTCTTTAAAACAGAGAGCAAGAAAAACGCTGCGACCCACGCTCAGCTTGATCAAGCGCAATTGAATCTCGCATATACTGAAATCAAAGCTCCCTCGAATGGCTTTATCGCGAGACGATCGGTTGAAAAAGGACAAGTTGTTCCTCCAGGTCAGCCGCTTTTGGGCTTTGTTTCAAGTGAATCTCGCTGGGTCATCGCGAACTTCAAAGAGACAGATCTTTCTCGCGTGAAGCTGGGAGCGAAAACTAAAGTCGAAGTAGATGCTTTGGATGGCGAAGTTTATCAAGGTGAAGTCGAAAGTATAAGTCCAAGCACGGGCGCGACCTTTACGCTTCTTCCTCCGGACAATGCGACAGGCAACTTTACCAAGGTTGTTCAGCGGATCCCTGTGAAAATTAAGCTAAAAGATTTAAAGCCGGAAGATACTCTGAAACTTCAGGTAGGTCTCTCTGTAGAAGTTTCTGTTCGGGCACATTGATCTTGAAAGTTAATCACAAGCGAGAGAGTGATGTCGGATCTTAAACTGAGTCGTGGTCAAATTCTAATTATTCTCACTGCATTGCTCGCGTCTTTGCTCGAGATCATTGATACCTCGATCGTCAATGTGGCAATTCCGAATATGATGGGTAATCTCGGCGCCACTTTAGAAGACGTCAGCTGGGTCGTTACGGGTTACATCATAGCCAACGCGATTGTTTTGCCAATTGCTGGTTGGCTCGGCATGCAGATTGGCCGAAAAAAATATTACGTTGGTTGTATCTTGCTTTTTACTTTGACATCTGTCGCCTGTGGGCTTGCACCCAATCTTCTGACGCTTTCGATCTTTCGCGTGTTTCAGGGTTTTGCAGGTGGAGCTCTTCTCCCAACTTCGCAAGCTCTTATTCAAGAACAATTCCCTCGCGAAAAGACCGGTACAGCTTCGGCTATTTTTGGTATGGGTGTGATTTTAGGCCCAACTCTTGGGCCAACTGTTGGGGGCTATCTGACTGATCATTTTGGTTGGAGAATGATTTTCAACATTAATCTTCCACTCGGTCTTATCGCCGCTTTTATGGCTTATACGATGGTTGGTGATATCGGCGAGAAAGTGGTGACGGTTAAATCTCGCAAGGAGAAAAAGGAAGCTCTCGAAAAAGGAGAAACGATCCAAGTGGCTGCGGCAGAGCCTCCTCATGTGCGCGTTCGCACTCCGATCGATGTTTGGGGTTTGATGCTATTAATGATCGGAATTGGTTGTCTGCAATATGTTCTTGAGCGAGGTCAGGCCGACGATTGGTTTGACTCTACTTCGATTCGCATTTGCACGGCCCTAACAGTATTTGCGCTTCCTACTTTTGTGTGGTGGGAACTCAGGGTGAAATATCCAATTATTAATTTGAATCTTTTTAAGCACCCTGCTGTGAGAAGCGGAACAGCCATGATGATGGCACTTGGTATGATGCTTTACTCGACCGTATTTGTTTTGCCGATTTTTTTAAATAATGTGATGGGATACACAGCGACTCAAACAGGTCTTATCTTTATTCCAGGAGCCGTACTTACGGGAATGCTGATGCCAGTTGCCGGCGGGCTCTTGAGAAAAGTAGATCCGAGACTCCTCATATTTTTTGGAATGGCGATGATCGAAGTATTTCTTGTTTTAGTTGCGCAGTTTAATCCCGGGACAACTGACTCACAAATTTTCAACTCACTTTTATTTCGCGGTCTTGGCTTAGCATTTTTGTTCGTCCCCATTAACGCCGTTGTGCTGGGCCAATTTGGCGGAGCCGAACTCGGTCAAGTCGCGGGTCTCATGAACTTACTCAGACAAATTGGTGGAAGCGTCGGTATTGCAACACTCTCAACACTGCTGCAAACGAACAGCGCAAAAAATTACTTAAGTTTGATCTCTCACGTTAGTTTACTTAACCCAACTACATATACACAGCTTCACGCTCTACAAAATTCGATGGCCTCGAAATTTCAATCAGCGGTTGGTGAATCTACAGCGAATGCTGCAGGAGTTCGATTGTTAGCTTACCGTCTACAGAAGCAGGTCTTCTGTTTAAGCTTCACCCAAATCATATGGATTTTGATTTTCTGTTTTGGGTTTGCGCTGATTCCGCTCATTTTTGTGAAGCCGCCTAAAGTAATCAACACAAACATCGACGCCCACTAGGCGATAGGCGAGTGCTTGTCTTTCCCCGGCACTCGGGCTCCTGCCCTCGCGGGCATTTTTTCGCTAGGCAAGTGAAAAAAACGCGTCCCGCTTGCTCG
>JAYUEB010000226.1:0-1989 GCA_043739525.1 Bdellovibrionales bacterium | reverse complement strand
TTCCGTGGTCAACTCTGACTCTAAAAGAAGTTCAGTCATTCCTAATACGCCATTGATTGGAGTGCGAATTTCATGGCTCATATTTGCCAAGAATTCAGATTTAAGTCGTGATGCTTCTTGTGCTGAGCTCTCGCGAACTGCAAGCAATGATCGATCCTGTTCGGCTTGTCGAATTTCGTCTTCGTGCTTCTTCTTTATAGTGTTGTCTTGGATGATTCCTGAGAGACCAGTGATTTTGCCAGAAATATCTTTTGTCGCAGATAAGGAAACCAAAACAGGAAAGCGTTCGAGATTTTTTTTCTGCATCCAGCCCTCGAAGCTAGACACTCTTTCGCCTCGAAATATCTTTGCAAACTGTTCAGAAGCCGGTCCATTGCGATCATCGGGTAGCAGCAGAGGCTTCATTAATTTACCCATAATCTCGTTTGCTTTGAAGCCAAAAATACTTTCAGCGCCCGGATTCCAACTTGTCACTTTGCCGTCAATCGACATACTTACGATGGCGTCAGTCGAAGATTCCACAATCGTCGCAAGCTGCATCGCGGATTCTTGAGTTTTCTTTAATATATCATCGCTCTCTTTTTGTTCAGTGATATCTCTAGAAAAACCAACAACACCGATGATTTGCTTTTTATCATTGAAGATCGGATTCATGTTTGCTGTAAACCAGCGACCATTGAGCATTGTTGCTTCCATTATTGATGGAATTCCCTCGTAGGCTTTTCTCAATGGATTTAGAAATTCAGGACGGCCTTTTTGTATTTCAAAAGCATTTTTTCCGACGCGATCTTCTGCCTTTAGGCCGATCAGGGTCGCGGCACGTCCTTCGCAGAATGTATAGGTACCATTTTTATCGAGCGCCCAAACGATTATATCAAGATTTTTAATTAAAACATCTGTCCGAGAATAGTTTTCGAGAAGCCGCTGATTTGAACTCATTTTATCGTAGAAGTTATTTTCTGCTCGCTTTCGCCAGCTCAGGTAGCTAGAAATGCATGCTAAAAGAACAAGGGCCCCAGTTGCGATCAAACAAACGAGCGAGGAAAATGAGTCCCAGTAAGAGTAAGACAAGTAACTTAAAGTCGAAACCACAACGGAGAGAATGAGAGTCAAAGAAGCGGAGATTATTTCTAAATTTAATTTTGAACTCAAGGCCGCGTCCTTACTTTTTTAAAGCTCTATAAGTTATCGGCTTATCTGCTGTTTTTAAGGATGATATAGCCGCAAATTATTAAAAAAATAGGACTTATTAAAAGGTTTTTCTATTGCGAAATCCAAACCTAAGTCTGGTGAACTGGCCTCATATTCGGCGGCTTGAGCTCTAGAGTTATAAAATTTTAAATTTGAATCAATCTACATAGGATTGTCGATAAGGAAAGACTTGCGACGATGACCCATAAAAGCGCACCATGGGCAAAAGGTCTGAAGCCAACGCTTTTGAGATTTTCTTTTGAAAGGCTACTTCCAATTAGAAACAAAGTTAAAATAAGACTATGTTTTGCGAAATTCTCGATTTGATGTCCTGCTGGTTGCAAATTTGGAATCCAAGTAACAAGAGCCGCTACGATAATGAAACCCAAAATAAACCAAGGTTTTTTGACTTTATGTGATGAGACTTCTTCACGCTGTTTACGAGATTTCAAATATGCGAAGAAAAAAGTAACTGGCACGATCCAAAGGGCCCGGGCAAGTTTTACGCTCGTGCCAATTTCGAGCGCATGACCTCCGTACTGAAGACTTGCGCCAACAACTGAACTTGTATCGTGAATTGCGAGTGCACACCAAAGACCAAATTGACTTTCAGTCATCGAAAAAAAATGTCCAACTGCTGGAAAAGTAAAAAGTGCGACTGCATTTAAAAGAAAAACTGTTGCGAGGGCAACTGAAACCTCGTGTGCTTTCGCTCTTAGGACTGGGGCTACGGCAGCGATTGCGCTTCCACCGCAAATAGCGGTTCCTACATTAATCAAGACAGAAGTGTTATTTGGT
>JAYUEB010000225.1:0-18183 GCA_043739525.1 Bdellovibrionales bacterium | reverse complement strand
CGTCTTCGTGTCTTACTATTTCTGCGCGCCGCGCCTCCAAAACTAAGCAGCTAGCTTTTGGCTATTGCCCTTGATTTTTGCTTCAGACGCACATAAATCTGTGGGTAACAAATCCAAGGAGCAAAAGCGTGAAATTCTTTATTGATTCGGCCGACATTAGTGAAATTCGTGAGGCAAATGCGCGCGGTTGGGTAGATGGTGTGACAACCAATCCAACTCTGGTCGCAAAAACCGGTAAAAAGATGAACGAAGTCATTAAAGAGATTTGCATGGAAGTCTCTGGCCCCGTTTCAGCTGAGGTTATTAGTCTTCAAGCTGATAAAATATATGCTGAAGGTCTGCAACTCGCAAAAATCCACGATAATGTCGTTGTTAAAATTCCAATGTGTGAAGAAGGCCTTGTTGCTGTTCGCAAATTTGCTGCTGATGGAATTAAGACCAATGTCACGTTGGTGTTTTCGCCACTCCAGGCTTTGCTTGTTGCAAAAGCCGGCGCATCTTTAGTTTCTCCCTTTGTTGGACGTCTTGATGACGTGTCGACAAACGGAATGGAGCTTATTTCTCAAATCCGCACGATTTACGACAACTATGGATTTGAAACTGAAATTTTGGTCGCAAGCGTTCGCCATCCGATCCACGTTTTAGAAAGCGCATTGATGGCAGCAGATATCGTGACTTGCCCACTTAAAGTGATGAAACAGTTCTGTAATCACCCACTCACAGAGTCGGGCATTCAACAGTTCTTAAAAGATTGGGAAAAAGTACCTAAGTGATCATCGGACTCAATCAGAAGCCTGCTTGCGTCTTGAATAGGCGCTGGATAGCCATGACTATCCAGGCCCTATCCATGCTATCTGCAGTGCTTTTAATAGCGGGCTGCGAGTCAGCCGGTTCAATCGAAGATATCAATCGCCCTTTCGGTGTCGTGCGAGCCGCGGTGAAGGAGAGCTTGCCAGGTGGAGCTCGTCTGACTAGTCAAAATGGTCGAGAGTTTGAGTCCAATTATTTTGCCCCGAAAGGTCCGCTGGATGTCGATGGCTCAAATGGTAATTTTCGCGAATATGCCCATGTCGTCATTCTCGGTGCAGGACGCCCCTATGCGATATCAATCGACGCGATAGTCGAGAAAAAAGAAGGTCGTGATTACGAAGTCTACGGCCGCGACTCAGGTCGCGCCCGGGAGATTACCAAGAGAATCCAGACTGGATTGTCCAATCGTCGAGATGATCGCAACATGATTGACGATTTCAAACCTTTCTAAGTAACATATATATAAGTACAAAGAGTTTTTTAACTTTTGTCATGGAAGACAAATGTATAAACATTATTCTCGACCCAAAACACAAGGCTCATCTTACGTCGCGATTGTTTCGTTCGTCGTGCTTGCCTATGCAGGAATGACCGCTCTTTCTACGCAAAAAACAGAAAGTATAGACTCAAGAGTATTTGTTGAAGGTGTGACTATTCACCTTAATCACAACGCACCACCAGTGGCTGCACTTGAAGATGTATTGATGGACGGAGATTTTGGCGACGACCAAATTCCAGTCGTAGCAGCGTCGCAAAAAATAGCACTCGCCTCAGGTCTCAGCTCGATTCAAGAAATTGCAGAAAAAATCTTGAGCGAAAATCAGGTGATTCACAAAGATGAAATTGTTCAGCCGGTTCCTCAGCCCATCCGCCAAATCTACCAAGCACGAAGTTTGCCACAGGCTCAGCCATCAAATCATGTCCACAATATAGATTTAAGAGCGGCGGGAGTTTCGAGAGAAGAATTACTCAATGCGCTTTTTATTCCTATGATCAATCATGATCCAGCCGTTATTAATAGAGGCGGACAAAATCGCCCACCAACCATGGTGCCAATCGCTCAAAATAATTTTCATCCTAATATACATCCTGAAGAGCTCATCGTTTCTCCGCATGCGAAAAAAAATGTAGCGGCATTTGCTGCAGGACTTGCGGCTGAAGTTGCTGCGCCTGGATTTACGTCATCTACGGATCCAAAAAAACAAATCGCAATCGCAGGCTCGATCGAAATGAGTCAAGGTTTGGCGTTTACTTCTCCAAAAGATCGCATTGTCGTTTTTCGCGAAGATAAAGGCCAAATTTTCGAGGCCGGAAATGTTTGGACTAAAGAGGGACGTTTTGAAATAGGAGTCGCAAGTACAACAGGACTCTTAGTTGCTGAACTCAGAACTCGCACCGGTGAAGTCTTGGGATCAGGCCGCGCAACAATGGATCAAAGCAATGTCATGATTCGCTTAACGCCAACGACACAAGGACTTGTCGGTCGAGTGGTTGCAGCAAACTCAAGTGATGAGTTTGATGGCCAGCCCTTAAAAAGTGCTAAGCTCATGGTCGATATGATTCCACACGAATTTATTTCAGAAACAGGTGGAAAATTCTCAGATCCTAATCTCGTCAATCAATCGACAATGATTTTGAAATCTCAAAAAGCGGGTTTTCTCCCTGGAATTAGCATTGCGAGTGCCGGAGATGACAATCTCATTCCAATGTACTCAACAAAAATGGTGAACGAGCTCTTAAGTCTTCAAAGTAATTCGGACAAAGTAAATAATCCCGACGGCGAAAATGCAGGACCGATTGATTTAAAAAATCAGTCACTTGTTTGGGGACGAATTACTAAAAATGGCGAATCGGTTGCAGGTGGCCAGGTCGAAATGGTTACTGCTGATCAAAATTTGAGACCTGTTTACTTTAATAAGATGATGATTCCAGATTTAAGCCTGACGGCCACTTCATCAAATGGGTACTATGCATTTGTTGGTGTAAATCCAGGAATTCAAGCTTTGCAGGTGACTTACTTAGGAAGCCTTTCTGAGCAATCGGTGATTCCGGCTGATGCAAATAGTATTTCGCAGCTGAATATCGATGTTGCTAGAACCAAAATCGCAGACGTAACCGTGTTTGACGGCTTTCATACAGAAAAAAGTTTGCCAGCATCGATTTTAAGCTTCGGACAGAATTCAGGCATTGATACAAATGCGAATGGCCAGACGAAAATGCATTATGCTGAGGGAACTGGCTTCATGATTTTGGATGTCGATGCGGGTCCGGAGTATGCACTCACGCGCCTCACACTCAGCCGAACCAAAAATACGATCTATGCTCCCGTTGTTTCACAGTCTTGGATTGAGGGCTTAAGAACTCAAGCGGCTATGGACGTTATCGCACACACCGGTAATATTATCGGATTTATTCAGTCGGATCGTCCATACAAAGCAGCTTTTGGTGAGAGACTTTCAGACACAACACGAGTTGTTTACTTTAACTCTCGTGGAGAGATCATTCCAGGAGATGTTGGCCAACCAGGCGGAGGCTTTGTGGTATTCAACGCGCCAGAAGGACTCTTAACAGTTTCAGTTGTTCAACTGGATACGGATAAGATCCTCACGCAAGCAACCTATGTTGATCGCGGAGTTGTCAGTGTTTTCAGTCACTGGTTCCACTAAAAACTGGCCCCGTATAATGTTGCAGGATCCATCTTTGCTTTGTCCTTTCCGGCATGTTGCCAGCATGCACCTCAAAACATTTAAATCCAGATTTGTCCGGAATTCGAATCGGCTTTTCTTCTCACGGAAGCTTTAAACTTAAGCGTAATGGTGTGCGAGTAGGGCGCTTTCGATGCCGGTCTTGCGGAAAGACTTTCTCTGAAAATACCTTCAGTGAAATCTATCGCCAGAAAAAACCTCATATAAATGCTCAGGTTTTTGAACTCTTATGCAGCACGGTTTCGCAAAGAAGATCTGCAAGAATCTTAAAAGTAAATCGCAAAACAATTGTCCGAAAATTTCTTTTAATGGGAACGAAGGCGGAAAAGATTCTTCCAACACTTAATTCTTTTCACGACAAAATTAAACATTTTCAATTTGATGATCTAGAAACTTTTGAACATACCAAATATAAACCTTTAGCTGTAACCATGGCCGTAGAAAACCAAACAAGATGGATTATCGGATTTCGCGTTTCAAGAATGGCTGCCAAGGGATTAATTGCGAAGGCATCAGTTAAAAAATACGGAATTCGGAAAGATAAAAGGCGAGAAAACAGAAATGAGCTCTTTGAAGAGATTAAGATCTATATAGATCCAAAAGCAAAAATTGAATCCGACAAACAGCCGCATTATTGGCCTGATGTAAAAAAGCATTTCCCAGAAGCTGAATATGAAACTCATTTAAGTAGAGACGCTGCAGTTGTTGGACAAGGAGAGCTTAAAAAAGGAGGATTTGATCCACTCTTTAGTCTCAATCATACTTATGCAATGCTGAGGGCCAATATCAATCGGCTGCTTAGAAAAACTTGGTGTACGACAAAGATTCCGGAAAGATTGGGATATCACATAGCGATGTATTCGCTATATCACAATATGCGTTTGCTTCCGCCAAAAGAGAGAGAATCAATCCTAAAAAGAATAGCTGCATAAAGAACGACCTAGTTCAAAAAAAATAGGCCGGACCCAAAGTTTCGAAAATCTCTTTTCAACACTATAAGGGGCCAGTTTTAATCGTTTTTAGCAAAAATCTTAGAATCAGAAGGCTTTTTATCTGTCGGGATATGAAGCTTAAATCCCTTAGGAAGAGCTGAATTTCTCTCTACTGCTTTTTTAAGCTCGGGATTCAAATCAATAAAGTCTTCGCGAGGCATATCAATTTGGTTTAAGAGTTCAGTTGCATGCATCTTGCGAGACAATTTCACGAGCAGGGTGTGATTAGTAGCATCGGGTGCCGCGGCTCCAAAAATCTCGTCCTGGTATTTTTCAGCATAGAGAGCCGCTAAAAATTCAGAATAATAGTTACTTGTCGCAAAACCAAAAGACTTCGATTGATAGCGCTTTAAAATATCAGAAAGCTCATATGAGTGAGAGACTTTTGCGGCATGTCTCACGCCACCAGGACCGTGGTTGTAGGCAGTGACCGCGAGAGGCCACTGATGTTTGAGAAGTAAGTAATCTTCTTTTAAAACAAGTGCCGCGGCATAAGCCGACTTAATGGGTGATCTGCGCTCATCAATATTGTTGTTCACCATCAAAAACTTTTTACCAGTTTTACCAATAAACTGCCAAACACCACTTGCGCCAGCCTTGCTTGTCGCAAGGTGATTGAAGCTACTCTCAACAAGAGGAATTCGAGTCAGTTCGCTCGGAAGCTTTTGATCGATAAAAATTTGATCCATTTGCGGAATAAATTGTCGGCTCAAAGAAAGACCTTCTTGAAAAACCTCTTTTTGACCGGTTTGTACACGAACGCTCTTTGACATAATAAGAGCATTCTTTTGAATTTTCCCAGGCAAGTTTTGGAGAACATTTACTAAGGATCGATCTTCCTCACTCAAGCTATCGAGGTTTTTGGTATGAGCGATTTTAGCTAAGTGGACGCGGACACGTCGTAACTCTTCACGCACCACGTTTTCGGCTTTTTGATTTCTGAGCCATTGAACACGTGGAGTCTCAGCATAAAGAATCGGAGCAACGTCTACGACCTTCAAAATGAGCCACGGATACTTCTGAGAATGGATCACGCGTTCATCGAGACCGTACTTTGTATAAATATCAAACCAGAATTGCACGCGTTGATTGAGGCCACTGGGAACATGAAAAGGTTCAGACACGCGGCTCTTATAATCACTCAAAATTCGAGCGCGATCAAAAAGGGGAGAGTCTTGATTTAAAATTGTATCCGCGCTGGTGGCCGTCAGTTGCGTATCCGTATCATTCTCGTGGGTGTTGATATCGACAACTGGAGCCGCCGTAATTTGCGCCTCTGAGCGATCCAAAATCTCTTCATCTGAAATGCCGACAGGAGGCTGAAAGTTGATTTTTGAAATAGCAGAGAGTGTCGCAATAGCCGTGCTTGGCTTCATATACTGAAAGCTTGAAAAAATAAGTACCAGCAATACGAGCAGAAGAGCGAGGTGAGCTTTTCGAAGTCCCTTGAAACCCACTTTAGTTTGCGGGGCACGCAAACCGATTATTCCATTCGAAGTCTTGTTAAGTTCTATCTCAGCCATAGGCATTACCAGAGCAAAACAAATGCCACGGGAGAGTAAAACTTTGCCCTTAGAAAGCGGGATTTAGGGCGTTTTTTTTGATCTGGGATGAGTTCAGTTCGCATACAAAAAATTGTAAAAAAGACCTGACAAAAATTGGCAAACGGAAGCTTAAAAACTGTCGATTGGCGGCCTCAAATCAGCGCGGTCAGACCCTATTTTGATTTCCAGGGGAAGAGGCTTTTGCTAGAGTTTTGAAAGAGGCAAAACAAGATGATAAATACGATCAGCGATAAATCACTTCAGAAACATACTGGAAAAATATGGTCCGAATGGCTGACTATATTAGAAAAAGCGGGTGCAAAAAACTGGAGTCACCAAGAGACGGTCGCCTTTCTTAAAAAGAAGAATCGTCAAAGTCAGTGGTGGCAACAGATGATAACAAATGGCTTTCAGGTCGCTACGGGTTTGCGAGTCGTCGGCCAGAGTCTCAAGGGAACCTATTCGGGAACAATGACGAAAACCATCCCGATAAGTGCTAAAAAACTCTGGGACTTTTGTATCTCAGAAAAAGGACTCGAAATTTGGTTAAAACCAATGTCTCCTGTCGAAATCACCAAGGGAGAGAGTTTTGAAGTAGATGGCGGGATATTTGGTGAGATACGCACAGTAAAAAAGGGCTCGCGAATACGTCTGAGTTGGACCGAAATTGACTGGGATAAAATCACCACTGTTCAGTTAAGTATCTTTAAAAAGCCTAAGGGCAAATCGATGCTGGTTTTTCAGCACGAAGGTTTGAGAACAGCACAACAAAAAGTACAAATGCGAACTTATTGGCGTAAAGCAATCGAAGAAATGGCACGACAGGTGCCTCATGCCTAAATAAGCTTAAGTGCAATCTCATGGGCCAGCGGTCTTCGGGCAGCCCTAAAATAAGTGCGCGGAGAAAGCTCAAGCAAATCAGAAAGTCTTGCCATATAAATACAAGCAAAGCGATCCACTTGGCTGGCAAAATAACTCTCTTCATTTCCGGCTCTGAAAACCTCGCCCCAATTTGCATTGAACATCGACTGTTGCTTTTTGATCAGCGGACTAATCTGTTTATCAAGTTCGGCTAATTTATTTTGAAGACTAGTAATAGTTTCTTCATGAGGATTGGCTGGTTTTTTTGGATCTTTTTTTGCCTTTCCAAATTCGATTTTCTTTGAAATTTCATCAACTAAATCCTGCTCGAAAGGTTCTTTTGCAAGCATGAGCTCTGCAATTTTATCAAAATAGGGATGAGCTTTTTCAGCATTTTCGATTTCAGACTCGAGCTCTTCAACAACGAGTGCGGTTCTCCAATTACAATCTTTTTTCAAACGCAAAATGTCGCCATAGATGTGATCGCCTATATACAAAATGTCATCACCCTCAACGCCGAGATCGGCAGTAAATTTAGCGGCGCCTCCGCCTTGGTAAATTCCTTTGGTGAGTTTGCCTTCGTAATTGGTCATACTTCCATCTGCCGGATTAATTTTCAAAAACCTTAAGTTGTCGAAGAAAAATCTCGGCTTCTGAGCATTGGTCACAACGATTTCAAAGAGGTCCATCCAAGAGTCGTGTTCTTTTAAAAAGGGGTTTACAGCAAAGTCTAAAAGCATTTTGCTGTAGCCGTAATCTGAATTGGTTAGAATGAAAATCTTTTTGTCGTGCTTTTTAAAGCGCTCAAGACCTTCGATGGCCTCAGGATCTTTTACGATGTACTTATCAAGATTTTTCGCAACCACGTCTTTGAGACTTCCGTCGCGATGAGATTGATCAAGAACAAACATCAAGTCGCCGGCAATAGTATCGTAATCTGGAAAAGCATCTTTGTTGCGATCCTTTTCGTCAACGAGTTGGGCAAAAAGAGTCGCGATAGAAATTGAAAAGGTCGTATCTATCGCCGAATATTTATTCGATTCAGACAAATCAATGTAGATCGATTTGTAATCAGACTGCTGAGTATGAAAATCGATAGGCTTTATACCGTGAAAGCTTGCGCGGATGGCACCGTGACGGCTGACTTTTAGAAGGTTTCCACGTTTGCGATCGATGACAAGTCCGCGGATTGCCAAGTCGAAATCAAACGGCAGTTTCAAGATATCTGCAGGATAATTTTTCTGCTCGACGAGTTTCTTGACCATGCTTTCGTGAGCAAGTTTTTCAAAGGCTTTGCTGTTATAGCGCACGAGGGTGTGATCCATATCCAGGCCAATGTATTTAATTTTTCTTAAGTTGAGTGTGCGGTTGACGAATACTTTTTGTGACATATTTTTTTGTGAAGGAATGAGAATTATTTTGTGACTTCAAAGCCTAATTGGTTCCAGCGCAACATTCCTCCTTTTAGATTATATACTGCGCTTAAGCCAGATTCGAGTGCAAAAGCAGTCGCTCGAGCAGATCTTCCACCGCTGCGACACACAAAGACGATTGTCTGATCTGGGGAAAGGGAATCAATGGCCTGCGGAAGAGTCGCAAGAGGGATAAGACTCGCATCTTTGATATGGCCAAGTTCGCCCGTATATTCGTCGGGCTGGCGAACATCCACGAGCACAACTTTGCCCAAAGCAGATTTGAGATCTTCTGCCAGAACGTCGAGCACTCCGTTAAAATCTGAATTTGAAATCGCGTTTTGAAATACAAAGCTCTGATTATTCATGAAGACTAAAGTACCCAAATTGGAGAGTAAGGTCCAGTACTCTGAGAGGAAAGTTTTGAAAGCTTTGAAACCACTTTGACAGAGATCCTTCGATAAATATAAGTTGAATCGATGAACTCATCAAATAAGCAAAGCAGCAATAAAAAACCTATTGGCGTCAAATGGCAGGCGCGTGACGCCTTGATCGTTTTATTTATTTTAACTGCTACAATTATGCTTGATCAGGTTACAAAAACCTGGGCAAAAGTGGCGCTTCGTTCGCACGATGTCAGAGAATATGCGAACGGAATGTTTCGCCTCGAATACGCTGAGAATCCGGGTGCTTTCCTCGGTTTGGGCGGAGGAATGTCTGAGAGTATGCGCTTTTGGATATTCACCGTTTTGGTTGCGCTATTCCTTCTTTTTGCATCGGCCTCGTTGTTTCGAATGCAGTCGGATCGAATGCAACAGATTGGTCTTGCGCTTCTCGTTGGCGGCGGACTCGGAAACCTCTGGGACCGTCTACTTTACCAACGCGTCGTAGATTTCATGAATATGGGCGTGGGAGAGCTCAGAACTGGTATTTTTAATTTTGCAGATTTCGCGATCGTTATAGGGATCTGTTTAATGGTATTTGGACAGTATTTTTCGAGTAAACCGGTAAAAGTCCCCACAACACACTAGTGGTCTTACTGACCAGTCTGACCGCCACGATCTACTATTGTCAGGGCTGCCTTCAAAGAGTATAAATAAGCACGAAATTGAAAGGGGCACGCTCATGGAAAATCCACTTGGATTAGACGGAATTGAATTTTTAGAGTTTTGCGCTGATGATGGAAAGTCCTTAGCCAAGAAATTTCGACAATTTGGAATGACAGAAGTGGCGCATCACAAAACTTTGCCACTGAAGCTTTTCAGACAAAACGATATTCATCTTATAATTAATGAAACTGAAAACTCATTTGCGGCTGAGTTTAAGAAAATGCATGGCCCCTCGATTTGCGGCATGGGCATGAGAGTAAAAAACGCAAAACAAGCTTTTGATAAAGCGGTTAAGCTCGGCGCCCGCCCATTTACTGGTGGAGAAAAAGCTTCTTCTTGGCCGATGCCCGCAATTTACGGGATTGGTGATTCGTTAGTTTACTTTGTTGATCAGTACACGCCCTCTCCAAGTGGAACGCCCACTTTTGATCGCGGGGACATTTATCAAAAGTTTGATTTCATTACTGAACAACATTATCCAACTGGCAAAAATCTAATTGTCATTGATCACCTTACAAATAATGTTCCTCGTGGAGAAATGAATAAGTGGTCAGAGTTCTACGAAAAGATTTTTGGTTTCAGAGAGCAAAAGTATTTTGATATTCGCGGAAAAAAAACGGGGCTGATCTCGAAGGCGATGCAATCTCCTTGCAAAAAATTTTCGATTCCGATTAATGAGCCAACCGAAGGTTACTCACAAATTCAAGAATACTTAGATGAATACAAAGGTTCTGGCATTCAGCACGTTGCTTTTTTATCTGAAAATATTTGTCGCGAAGTCGAAACTCTTATTAAAGAGGGCGTTGTGTTTTTAGATCGCCCGATCGACACGTATTACGAAATGCTCCCGGGCCGTCTTCCAAACATAAAAGAAGATTTGGCAGAGCTGAAACGCTTAGCGATTCTAGCCGACGGAGATAAAGAGGGCTACCTCTTGCAACTCTTCACAAAAAATCAGTTTGGCCCAATCTTCATTGAAATTATAGAGCGTCGTGGACATGACGGCTTCGGTGACGGAAACTTTCAAGCACTTTTTGATGCAATGGAAGCGGATCAAGCGAAGCGAGGAGTTCTTTAATGTATCATTTCAAACAGGGCGAACCCACTCGACAAGCGCACAAAGGAATTCCTGAGGGAAGATTTGAAGAAGAACAAGGCCTTGGTGGATTCTTCGGACCCGTTTCTCATTTGATAAAAGAAAAGCCAAGCACCCGCTGGACAAACATTGAAGGAAACCTCAAGCCACGAATGTTTGACGTTATTAAATTGAATCACCCAAGCCAAGACGACGTCAGACAGCGCATGCTCTACAATAATGATGTCACACTTTCGTACGCTTGGATGAAACCTTCAGCTCAGCCAAAAGGTATACGAAATGCAGATGGCGACTGGATGTATTTTTGCCATAAAGGTTCGGGAGTCGTTTTAACAGAATACGGTCTTCTCAAGTTTAATGCTGGCACCTATATCAACATTCAAAAATGCGTGACTCACAGCTTTGTATTGAACGAGGCATCTGAGTTTTTTGTTATCGAAAATCGAACCAGCCACTTCAGAGACCCCGAACGCGGAATCGTCGGAAGACATGTTCCTTGGGATATAAATGCTTTGGGGACGCCCGATCTTGAGGCTCTGAATGAGCTGATGAAAGAGAAGAAAATCGATATTCGCGAAATTCAGATTAAACACACAGATGAAACAACAAAGATTTCATATGATGCAAATATTTTTGATGTTGTTGGCTGGAAGGGTGATTTATTTCCATTCACTTTACATGTTGAACATTTGATGCCGATCATGAGTCATCGCGCTCATATTCCACCAAGTGTGCACTCAACTTTTGTTGCAAGTAACTTTGTGATTTGTACATTTTGTCCACGACCGCTCGAAGAAGATGCGGATGCTTTAAAGGTTCCGTTTTATCATCAAAATATGGATTATGATGAAGTGATCTTTTATCACGCGGGTGACTTCTTTAGTCGAGACAACTTACACGCAGGAATGATGAGCTTTCATCCGGCAGGATTTCCACACGGTCCACATCCAAAAGCAATTGGCAAGGCTGTCACTCGAACTCATACCGACGAGTATGCTGTTATGATCGATACACGTTGGCCGCTCAAGCGTGATCCTTCTATGGAGCAAGTGGAGCTAAATGATTATTGGAAGTCATGGCAGAAAAAATAGTTTCACCAAGTACGGCGATGCGCATTGCTATCGCCGAAGCAAAAAAAGGTCATGGTTGGGTTTCACCCAATCCTGTCGTGGGCTGTGTGATTCTTGATCATCAAGGTCAACTTTTAAGTAGTGGCTACCATAAAAAAGTGGGCGGACCGCACGCAGAGATTGAAGCCCTTCGTAAAATCAGTGACCCAAGTTTGTTAAAGGGCGCCCATGTCTTTGTAACACTTGAGCCCTGCTCTCACTATGGTCGAACACCGCCATGTGCTGAGGCGCTTTCGAAACTGCCAATTAAAGAAGTGACTTTTGGTTTGTTAGATCCAAATCCAAAAGTATCTGGTCGTGGCGCTCAGATGATTCGCGATGCTGGAATCAAATGTTCAAGCTGGTCTGAGTTTTCAAGAGAGCAGTCACGCGAAGTTGAAGCCGAACTCGCTGAGTTAGCTGAAATATTTTTCTATAACCAAATCCATCAAAAAGCTTTTGTTTCTCTAAAAGTTGCAACCTCTCTTGATGGAAAGATGGGAATGAAATCAGGCGAGAGCAAATGGATCACAGGAGAAGAGTCCAGAAAGTTTAGCCATGAACTTCGCCTACAATATGACGCCGTACTAATTGGGAAGAGAACTTTTCTGGAGGACGACCCCAGCCTCAATATTCGAATTGTGGGCTACGAAACTCATCAAAATACCGTCGTTATCATAGATCCGCGAGGAGAGAGTGTTTCCCAAATAGCGAAATCAAATCTAGCGAAGGTCCGACCATTGAATAAGATTTTGATCGCGACACTTGAGGGAGCGCCGTCAGCAGAGGGCATTCAAACACTCAAAATCAAAAAAAATGCGACAGGAAAAATGGACCTGAATGATTTACTTGCTCAACTCTGGACAAAAGAAATTAAGTCCATTTTTGTTGAAGGCGGAGCCCAGACCTTTGCGTCTTTCTTAGAAAATAAACTCATTCAAAGACTTCATTTGTTTTTGGCGCCAAGCCTGATTGGCGGAGCTCACGGAATATCGTGGACCGAGCACTTCGGGCACGAAAGTTTATCAGAGCGAATAGAACTTCAAAATTTGTCTCCAATAAAAATTGGGCGAGACCTCTACATGAGCCTAAAGGTTCGAGTCTGAAACTGGCAACGGCCACAGAGACCGAAAAACGGATGACCGCAGACGGCTGCCCGTAAACTGCACCAGACTACTTCTCCTTCAATTTACGAATATTTTGCTGCAAAATCGCTTCAAGCACTTTGAGTTCCTCATAAGTAGGTTCATTCTCAAGCAATATCCGAGAAAGTGTCTTCTCAGCATTCGTGTAACGACCCTCAAGCTTAAAGCCTAAAGTTTCAAGCCACTCATGAATACTTTTTTGGGGAAAGAGTTGTGGGCGGCGCGCATCTTCTGAGTGCGATGGCCGAGTTCTCTCAAAACTCGAGAAATGAGAGCTAAACAAATAAGTCGAAAGTAAAACAGCATGTGAAAGATTAAGACTCGTAAACTCTCCGTAAGTTGGAAGCCGACAAATGTGATGAAATAAATTGAGATCGGAATGTGAGAGGCCATCGTCTTCTGGTCCGAAAATAAGGTAGAGGCGATTGAAACTGAGAGTTTCTCTACCTGAAATCTCTTTCATTCGATCATCAAGGTACTCGGCAGCTTTGGATCTTAAGTCACGGGCGCTGAGTCCGATTCGAATTCCGTCGGGCTCTTTTTCAAAAAACTCCTCAAGGCTCGCGTAAATTTTAACCTTACTGAGTTGTTCCTGTGCGCCGGCCGCACCCTCTTTCATTTGGTCGCTGAGCTCACATTGAGGGGCGATACATATAAAGTCTCCTCCCCCCATATTTGCAAGCGCACGAGCACACATGCCGATATTACGAGGATAGATGGGCCGCACAAGGACCACACTGAGATCAGGTTTAAATTTTTGCTGCAAGTTTGATCCCGTCATCGATTGTACCAACAAGCTCTGGAGAATGAGACTTGACACTTTGGAGATCGGACATCGCGAGCTCTGTCAGTTCGATGAGGCCATACTTAAGGGAGAGCTCATAAATTTCAAGTGCAAGTAACCACTCGCTACTAAAGTTCAAATGGACAATATCAAAAATATTTTTCAAGTTTGCAGTGACCTTCTCTTTGCTACTTGATCCTGCAGAAAAACGCATTGAGCGCATATCACTTAAGAGTTGATAGATCGAATTTTTTGTCATGATCTCATCAGTCATTTTCTTTTCGGGCACGCGTTTAACTTCAAAGTCCTGTTCTGGCGTGAAAGCTTCACGATCGGCAGGGCCGCCAAAAACGGAAACAACTTTTGAGCCAATTGCCATATCGTATTCGCCCCATTCGGGCTTAAACAGAATTTCATTTTGATATTTAACGAGAGTGTTTTTGAAAGTGATTATCAGAGTCTTGCCCTCAGCTGAGCGTGCAATTTTCACTGGTTCGCCAGACAAAGTGACGCCAGAATTAAATTTCAAATCGCAGTGAGCGTCAAGTTTTAGTCCGATGGCCGCAAATTCAGAGTCACTCATTCTTGCGAGGTTTTTTTGTGCGCCTGCAATGAGTCCCATTGGCGACCCAAAACCTTCAGCATGTCTTTCAACCGAATGGCCATCAAGTTCAAAGCCCATATGTGAAAGTTGTACGGGACCCTTGAAGTTGAGGTACGCGACTTCCTGATCTTTTTCAAACTTGCGCCCTAAAATAATTTTAGAGAGCTCGCCCGAGATTTGAATTCCGCTGTCGAGCTCGACCGTATTAACACTCTTAGATTTGAGTGCTTTTTCGAGCGCAGAGACACCGCCTGTACGAAAAGCCATTGTGTCTGCCAGCTGTTCAAGAACTCCCAGTAGCGTGGCAAAATCAGGTGTTACAAAAAGCTGTGGCTGCTGTTCGGTAATGTCGTAGCTATAGTTAATACAATCAATAGTGAGAGGAAGCTTTTTGACATTCGGGCCTAAACAGTTTTTTGACTCGCCAACACTTGAAAGAAGACCCGCGCCGAATATTTTTGGATTATTGATGTCACCAAAAAGCCCATACTCCGCAGTCCACCAATTCATACGACCGAGAAGTGCGGCTTCTGATTGATGGGTCATTTCCTTGCCCACACTTTCGAGACGCTTTTCTGCAATGGCAATTTCATCTGGAGTCGAATCGGGATGCTCTTTTAAGTCAGAAAGAGTTCGAATCGCATCGTAAAGCCGAAGGTCCTCAGAGCTAATGATCGCGTTTTTTGCAATCTTCGCGTAGCGCTTGAGATAATTCGCAAACTCAGGATCGACAAGAATTGGCGCGTGTCCAGCCGCCTCATGAACAATATCAGGTGCCGGAGTGTAAGAGAGATGGTCAAGAGTTCGCATATCGCAAGCAATTGGCAAAAAGCCCAAAGACTGTAACTCCATAAATGCGGCGGGCGGAATAAAGCCACTGACGGCAACGGCTCGCCAACCAAATTTTTGCAAATTTTCACTGATGGTTTCAATGCGAGGAATACGGTCGATTTCGATTCCAGATTTTCTCATACCTTCGGCATAAACCGGATGCGCATTTTGAGACATAAAACTATAAAGCTGTCTGAGAATCGCTCTCCAGACTGCATGATCTTGCGGGGTATAGCGCGAGTAATCCTGCTCAACAATATATTTTTGAAGATGAGCGGGAAGATCAGGATACTTCATAGTGGTGAGTTTGCCTTCATTAAATAATTTTCGACGTAATCTGTAACACCCTTTTCAAGAGGCCATTCAGGCATAGAAAGGCCAGAGCTAAAGAGTTTCGTCATATTTGCTTCCGTATAATATTGGTAGCGTGCTCGTAAGCTTTCAGGAATCTCAATCCACCGAATCTTCATCGGGACTTTCATGGCTTTAAAAGTACAGGTTGCAAGATCAAGCCAGGTGCGCGCAACCCCGTTACCCATATTATAAATTCCATTTGGAATATTTTTATTCAAAAGTTCAAGCATCCAACGAGTGATATCTTTCACGTATACGAAATCGCGCATTTGTTTTCCGTCTTCGAATTTTGGATTGTGAGACTTAAAGAGTTTAAGCTCAGAAGACTCCCGAATTTGACCAGAGGCTTTGAAAACAACGCTTGCCATGTCGCCTTTGAAGTATTCATTGGGCCCATAGACATTGAAAAATCGCAAAGCATACCACTTGGGAGGAGTCTTTGTTTGAGTCAATACCCATCGATCAACAACGAGTTTTGAAAATCCATAGGGATTGAGTGCCGTAAAGACTTTTGGATCGGTCAAGTCTGAAAAGCCTTCAGCGCCGTCACCGTATATGGCTCCACTAGAAGCAAAAATATAGGGAACTTGGTTTTCAGTACACCATGACCAGAGCTTTTGAGTGTATTCGGTATTGTTTTCTTTCAAAAAGGCTTCGTTCATCTCAGTCGTTGAAGAGCATGCGCCCATATGAACTACGGCGCTTATGAGTTTGGAGTCGGTCGTCTTCAAAAAGTGCCAAATCTCGTCCTTCATAAGAAACTGCTTAATTTTTTTTGATTCTAATAGTCTTGAACGCTCTTTAAGTCCGACGCTGTCGACAGCAATAATATCATGCTGGCCGGCCCGATTGAGCTCCCATATAAATGCGCTGCCAATAAAACCGTTGGCGCCGGTGACTATAACCATACTCTGGTTTTATCTTACAGAACAGGGGCTGACAAGCTTGACGAGGTAGGGCCGTGCCAACTTCAGTGACGAAAACTGCGTCTCGATTAGCACCTGAAACTATGATAGAACCATTCTTCCTATGAGCAAAAACAATATCATTCCAGGTCTTCAGGCTTTAGATCACAGTTGGATCAATGCAAGCTCAGCCATTCCCGACGAAGATCAGTATTTGACGATTGTTTTGCATGGACGAGGCGACTCTTTAGATTCTTTTGTGAGCATAAAAGAAGAACTTAAGATTCCAGAAATGAATTACCTCCTCGTCAACGCACCGCGAGCCTATGATGCTGGTTTCTCTTGGTACGCATTCGAACCAAATCAAAAACCCGGAATTTTGAAATCGCGATCTAAGTTGTCCATGCTTCTTGAGGAGCTTGCGTTACTAGGATGGCCGCCACGCAAAATCTTTTTCTACGGGTTTTCTCAAGGTGCTCTCATGAGTTGTGATCTTGTTATGTTTGGGCCGCATGCATTTGCGGGCGTGGTCGCAATTAGTGGCTATATTTACTTCTTTGAAGATTGGAAGAAGTCTTTGAAAGCGTCAGCGTTTCAAACGCCTTGGTTAGTCACACACGGACTTCAAGATGATCTTCTCCCAATTGAAGAAACCCGTGAGCAGCTTGAAAAACTAAAGGGTGTGGGTCTTCCGATTGTATGGAAAGAGTTTATGAAGGATCACGAGATTGATCTTAACATTGAAACTCAGTTTATTCGTAAGTGGATGAAGTCTAAAATGACTCAGAAATCTTCAATGTTGAGGTTTTTTGCTCAGACGTCTTCTTCAAACTCTAAACAAAGATCTAAAAGTTTTTGATAGAGCTCTCCGGTCGGAGAATTCAAATTGACCAAATGGCGACTTGATTTTTTAGGAGCCTGTTTTTTGAAAAAGGCCTCTAGAGCCGAGTGGACATCGTCCATGCGGCAGTTCTTTTTCTGAGCCTTTAAAACTTCGGCAACTAGGTATTCAATAGAGTTGCCTGTGATTCGGCCAGAGAAATTAGTCTGTAAAGAACGATTAATAACATCGTTGATGAACTCTTGGCGATTTTTTGTTCCGCAGGCAGAAACTAAAATTTTTGCATAGGCTTTCTGTAAACTTGAGACTTTCTTTTGCATTGAAGTCGTAAAGCGCTTGTCTCTTCTTGTTGAGAAGCGACTTTGAATAAGCTGAAAGACCTCTTCAGAAGAAACTTTATCAAACTTTTGCAGATCGCCAGCAAGTTTTAAAAGTTGAGGATACTCTCTTAAGAACGCCCGCATATTGAAAATCGCCGGGTGATTAACGCCATCAGGTAGCTTTTGCGTAACGCCTGTCGTTTTAGTTTTTTCTAGGACAAGAAAAGCCTGATAAAGATTTTCAACTTCACGAGAGCGATGTGACACGAGTTTTTTCGCATCCATTGAACTCAAGCCAATCTGTTGCAAAAAGATCAAGCGTAGTTCGGACTCAAAAGCAGTATCAAAGTTTTTAAGTACCGCTGAATTTGCAAATCGAGAAAGAGATTTTTTATTTCTAGTTTTAAGATAATCAACTAACTGACAAAAGACTTGAACGGTTGAGCGCGCTTTGAGTTTTTGTTCATTGAGATTTGTCGAAAAGCGATCAACGTCGTCGTAACGGTATTGATCGTGTCGTATACCAAATTGACGAACGCTTCCGTAATCAATAATTCCAGGCTGAGCGAGAAGATTGTCGCCATCCCAATCAAGCCAAACAAAAATATAATTTCGTTCGAGTTGAGCTGCAAATCGCGCAAATTCTTGACCCATATGTGTGAGCATTGAATCGTAGAAAGTTCCGCCACGTTTTTCGAGACTCCAGGCGCCATTCTTAATCTGACGATCAATAAAATAGTCAGCGGCTTTTTTCAAAGAGT
>JAYUEB010000224.1:0-6055 GCA_043739525.1 Bdellovibrionales bacterium | reverse complement strand
TTTGAATCCTGTGACTTCACAGTCGAATAGTCTTTGGTAATTTGCCTGAGCATTTTAGCTTCACGTGTTTTTAAAACCTCTATGACGACTTCGCTGATGTTTTCGGAAGCAGCATAGAGTTTGGTTTTGGCATTGGGCGAAGGCGCTTCATAAATGAGTTTGTACTGACAGAGCTCTTCAAGCGCGGGGCTAATTAAGGCCTTTGATAAGCCTAAACGAGCGGTTAAGTCCGTGCAGCTGACGGGCGTCTTAGAAAGATACACTTGAGCCCAAATGGCTCCGTGAATACGTCTAAAACCCCAGTAGCGAATGAAATTTCCGATTGATATTGAGAGCTTCTGAAGCGGCTGGTTTTTTACTTTACTTTTCATATTGTTCATACTACTATGAACTATATGAAAAACGAAGAAAAAAATCAAATAAAAGTCTATTACGACGGTCTGTGTGTACTCTGCAGCACCGAAATAGACCACTATCGCAAGCAGATTGGGTCCGAAAGAATAGATTTTATAAACATTTGCGCTGAAGGATTTGATACCAAGCTCGAAGGCCTTGATCCGATTCAAGTTCATAAGGAAATGCACGTCAGAAATACAGATGGAAGTATCGTAACTCGAGTTGAGGCTTTTATATTGATCTGGGAAACACTACCAAAATTTAATTGGCTAGTGAAATTCGCTCGGCAAGCTCAGATTCGCGCCTGCTTAGAATTAGGTTATACGATTTTTGCAAAAGTTCGCCCGTGGCTGCCGCGTAGGAGTGCTTTAAGTGAATGTCAAAACAGTCCTTACTGTGAGGTTAAAAATGTTAAAACTACCCCTTGAATTTATGTCATCGGCAACTGCATCTGGAATTTCTTCCGAACCTTGGTTGATCCAATCTGGGTCTTATTCTTCTTCTTGTGTGGTGCCATCCGAATTTGGTGGTCCTGGCGGAGCCTTTTCGCCTGAGGATCTATTTCTTCAAGCTTTAATTAATTGTTTCATCGGAACATTTAAAGTCTACGCCAAGGCATCGAAGCTGTCTTTTAATCAGATTGGCGTATTAGGTTTTTTGACTCTCGATCATAATTCGGCAGGAGCTGCGCGAATGCAAAAATGCGAACTTAAAATTAATTTGTTCGGAGTAGAAAAACCCGATCGGGTACGTGCACTCGTCGATAAAGTATTACGAGATGGTTTTATTTTGAACTCGGTTACAACTGAAATCCATCACCAATTAATTATTCATGAGAATCAGAATGCCTCGTCGCATAGTTAGGACAGTTTACCTTAAAGCCATCCTTATTTTCGGTCTCTTCTTGCCGAGCTTGCTGTTAAATGCTCATGACCTTTCGGCATCATCCAAAGTTGAAAATTTTTATTCACTATCTTCAAATTCGATCGATGGTCACAAAGTGGATTTTTCGATCTATCGCGGAAAATTGATATTAGCGGTCAACGTGGCCTCGCAATGTGGGTACACACCTCAATACAAGGGACTAGAAAAGCTATACGAAAAATTCAAAGATCGGGGGCTCGTGGTCCTGGGATTTCCGAGTAATGACTTTGGAGAACAAGAACCGGGTAGCGATGCTGAGATCAAAAGTTTTTGTAATCTGAATTATCACGTTCAATTTCCGATATTTTCAAAGAGCTCAGTAACAGGCGACAAAAAATCTGAGGTCTATAAGTTCTTGACGGGTGCGGCTCCCGCGGATCAGCCAGGAGAAGTGCAGTGGAATTTCGAAAAGTTTTTAATTGATCGTAAGGGTCGCGTGACTGGCCGATATCGATCGAAAATGGATCCTGAAGCTCCTGAGTTGATCCATGCTATTGAGAAAGAGTTAAATGCAAAATGAAATATTTCAGCCAAATCCTAGACCTTAAGCAAAAGGTCCGACAGATTCTTTTTTTAGCAGCTCTTCCTTGTGTTACTTCTTGCACCACGGCCTCTTTTCCGACGGTTGAAAAAGTCGACTTGCAGAGCTTTATGGGCGCCTGGTATGTCAGTGCCGGTCGATTTACGCCTTTTGAAAAAGACGTCAACAATGCCGTTGAAGTCTATCATTTTGACCAAGCTAAAAATTTAATTGAGATCGACTTCTCCTATCGCCAAGGCAGCCCTGAGGGTAAAATAAAGAAAATTCCGCAAACAGGAAAAGTCGTCGACGGGACCAACAACGCGCATTGGGTGGTGTCACCTTTCTGGCCTCTGAGTTTTGATTACCTTATTATTGCTCTCGCTGATGACTACTCTTGGGTGGCCATTGGAGTACCAAATCAAAAATATCTTTGGATTATGCACCGTAAAAAGCAAGCGAGTCGTGAAGACATCGATGTTGTTTTGGGCCGCTTGAGATCAATCAACTACAATGTTGAGGGCATTCAAATCGTTCCGCAGAAATGGAATAAAAATTAAAAGTCTTTTTTTAAGGAGAGTCTATGTCCAATGTGCCGGCTATTTTCGATATTCATTGCTCTCAGCAAACTTCGATTCCTCAATTGGCCAGAGGACTTTTCACAGACATCGGTGAAGATCCAGATCGAGAGGGACTGCTCCGAACCCCAGAGCGCTTTCATAAAGCTATGCAAGAGCTTACGGCTGGCTACGCACAAAGTGCTGAGGACGTCGTTGGAGATGGAGTTTTTGAAAGTGAGTCTAAAAGTATTGTCTGCGTGAAAGACATCGAATTTTACAGTTTATGTGAGCATCACATTTTGCCTTTTTGGGGTAAGGCCTCGATCGCTTATCTTCCTCAGGAAAAAATTTTGGGTCTCTCTAAGCTAGCTCGTGTTTTGGATGTTTTTGCACGAAGGCTTCAGGTTCAAGAGCGTCTTACCAAAGAAGTAGCCGAAGCGATTTACAAAGTGGTGGATGCCAAAGCTGTTGCAATAGTTATTGAAGCTCAGCATATGTGTATGATGATGAGGGGAGTAAAAAAACAATCTTCATTAACAAAAACGGAATATATTGCAGGAGCCGAAAAGCTTTCGGAACTTGAACAGACTCGACTTTGGAAGCAGTTCGACAAATAGGAGCATTGAGCAGCCGAAAACCGCCCAAAAGCGGCACTCTTTAAAAAAAATTCAGACATTTTTTTTGCCGACCCTAAAAAAGCTAAACATGATATAACTGTAAGAAAATTGAAACTATTAACAAAAGGAACCTATATGAAAAACTTCATTTTCTTAGCACTCAGTATTTGTTTGCTTGGATCAAATGCCTTTGCACAGATTAAAACTTTAGACAAAGTCGATCTCGGTAAATTTGCCGGAACTTGGTACCGAATCGCCGCCAATCCGATAGTTTTTGAGCCTAAATCGACTTGTACCCGCCAAGTACTGACACCATCGGCAGGACCGATTTTGGTTTACAATAGTGCGATTTTGCAATCGACTGGAAAGTTATTCGAAATTGGCGGAACAGCTGAGCCGGTTGATTCAACTGGATCGAAGTTAAAGGTGGATTTCGGTGGTGGCCGTAAGGGCAGCTACTGGATTATCGCGTTTGATCCAGCGAATGGTTATGCTGCCGTAACAGACTCTTGGGGCTATAGCCTTTACATTATGTCTAGAACTCCAACTCTTGCTGCGAATCTTTACCAAAAGGCTGTTGCAGAGGCCTCTGCTCAAGTCAGCACGAAGAAATTGCAAATTCAAGACCAAACAAACTGTACCTATCCACCAATAAGATAACAGTGCTCCACTTCAGGCCGGAGAGAGACAAGACCGCTTAAAATTCATTCTGGCCCGGATATAAATTTGGATAAGTATTCTTCGGCGCGAAGGACTCAGGCTAGTTTTTTGAATAGTCGACCTATTCTCTAGCTTGCGTCTTATTTTTTTATTAGGGCCCTTCTTTTCGGTGCGGCTCTTTTCTATAGAGCCGCTGTCGCTGACTGAAAACATTGAAGGCGAAAAAAAACGACATGGGATTCTTTTCGGCAGATTGTCCTCAAGCTTGAAGTCGATAGCGAAGGTAGATCCAGCCTTTGCTGAAGCGCCGCTCGTCGAGCAGATCAAGTTTAATAGAGTCATCTTTTGGAAAGACTGGGAGAACAGGGAAGGCGCCACCGATCGTCGTTGGTGTGACAAACAGATGAACTTCATCGACAAGCCCAGCGCGGATCGCCTGTGCGGCGAGGTTTGGACCACCTATGCACAGATCGCCTGAAGATTTAGCTTTCATTTCGCGAATCTTTTGCTCGTCGAAATCCCGCTCAATGCGGGTTTTCTTAGTAATCACTGAATTTAAAGTTTTGGAATAAACAATTTTGTCGGCCGATCGCCAGATTCGTCCGAACTCTTGATCATCCTCTCCCATATTTTGAACATCTGGAGTTTCCCAGAAAGACATAGTCTCGTAATTTCTACGTCCGTATAGGTAGGTTTTAAAAGGACGCATTATTTCAGTGATAAATGCAATTGAACCTTCAGTGGGTATAGACCAATCATAGTGCCCGTCTCCGATATAACCATCGAGTGACATGACAGAAGCGTAAATGAGTTTGGCCATCGTTTAACTTCCTTTCGACCTTTGGACTGTGAGCCTAATTAGATTTTATCCGTCTTGGGATGTGAAGTATAGATTGCGAGGCATCATGTTACCCAAAAGTCCCTAAAAAAATCACCATGATTTTATGACGGCAAAAACGCAGTAGTTTTAAAGTGAACGATTGATTTTGCGTCTTAAAAACTGAAAACAAATTAACAACATTACAATGATAGATGTCGTCCATTTTGCACAGGTCATGAATCCCAGCCAGGCGGGAGCAGCTGGAACTACGCCCATAAGAATGAGAGAGCTAGTAAATGTCTCAATCAAATCAAACATTCCTGGCACAATACCAAGCCAGCGACAAAATGAGCTATCGGAAAACAATCGATTTAGCCATCGGAAAAACAGAACGCTATAGCTAAATAGAAACAAGAAATCGAAGCATTCGCTTCTTAAATATGTATGAGTTTCCTCACTAGTTAAACCACTGAAGAATCTAATAGCTTCATCCTTCGAATAATAGAAATTCATTTCCAGTGGTCCATCATAACCCCAAAAATGTATCGCTAGGCCCGAAGCTATGAGTGATGCGATAAAATACATTTCAAACGGAAAGCGTCTCTTCAAATTCACAGTTAAATTTTATTGGTTTTTGTAGCTGCGGTCATCAAACAAATATCTAAGCCCGAAATGCCGCTTTTTCGAATCCAGAAAGATCAGTACTGATCGAAACCTCGAAAAAATAAGATTTGATTCTCATCGAACAATTACATTTGTAGATTTGGTCATTTTCAGTGTGACTCAAGTCGCTGCCGCCTCTCGGCGAAGACCGCCGATTGGTTTTGGCTCGAAAAATAAAAAAGGCGCTTCTCTTTACTAAATTCTTCTCTATACTGGGTCCATGAAGAACGCGTTTTTTGTATTAGTGTTAGTTTCACTCAGCCTAAACTCGAGGGCATTTACCCATGACGACGAAGTGCATTTCGCGGCCCACGTCGGAACCTCTTTTGCTTTGCAGACTGTTTTTTATGGCATTAACTCGCGCGCGTTTCAAATGAGCAAACCTTGGAGTGAAGTTTGTGCGGCAGTTGAAACTTTGGCCATTGGCTTTGCTTATAAATATGAAGAAAATGCAGATTCGGATGCGACCCGAACCTCAATGGCAGAAAATGCAATTGGCGTTGGTTTGGCAATCGGTACCCATTACGTCTTTCACTTCTAAAGTAGCACTTGTCTTTGGTATCGCCAACTAAGAAACAACTTCAAATAAAGCATCAGGATACTTCAGAACTTTTTTAGGATTATTTGGATCATAAACAATTTGAATAACGCCCTCTACTTTTTCATCGGACAGCGGAAAAGATATTATGCGAGTATGAGTGATACCATCGAGACCGATGTACTCGACATCTGCTCCCGGTGATTTCCCGCGACGGAGAGAGATGATCTTTGCTGATCCCATAGTCCCGTAAAGCAGTATCTTGCGTTTGGATTGTAAGACGAAAACTCCGACTAATGCCACCGTGAGAGTTGGTACAACTGAGAAAAAGAGCATCATGAACCAGCGTAGCTTGAT
>JAYUEB010000223.1:0-1998 GCA_043739525.1 Bdellovibrionales bacterium | reverse complement strand
CTCGATAAAATATCTCGGCAATCCCTCGCAACTCTTGTTCACTTGAGAATTGATCGCCAAAGTAAACACAAAGTACTTTCATGCAAGACCTCTCTTTTTAATAATGGATACCTTCAATTGGTTTTGAGATTTTAAAATTTTGAGCTTGAGGCTCGGAATCCAGGTCTCGTTAGACTTTTCACCCAACATAAAAAAGTGCGCCTGATGCTTTTCAGACAAGAGTTGACAGCGGCGCATTTCATTTTCAGTGAGCTGATAATCACCGGTAATCATCACCTTGAAGCATCCAGAGCCAAGCGCCTGAGTCAGACACCACATGACCTGGTTTTTAGCTTCGATGAATAAAATATTTTTAAGATCAACTTGCTTTTGAAAAAGTGCATAGGGATTGATGCTGATTTCGCTTTCAACCCAAGCGACTTTATAATCAGGATGTTCTTTTAAAAAGGAGGCTAGCCACTCCGTCTTTCCGCGACCGGTAATTTCAATGACCGAGCCTACAGAAAATCCTTCTGGATAAAGAGAAAAGCTGCTTCTCTCTCTAAGCTGGTTTTCTCTTGAACCAATCATTTGACGTAGCTCTGCAATTGTTGGTTTCGCCAACATGAGTTTCGACATTTTTTCCTTTTTAACTTCAAAATTTAAATTCAAATGAAATAAGGGCTCGTCTCAGGCAGGGGGGTAGACCACTTGAAACGAGCCCACGACACAAGAACACACTTCAATAGCGAATCAGACCGCAAAAAATACCAGCAATACGAAAGGCAATATCTTCAGCGATCAAAATAGGTTTAAAATTGGGATTAGCAGAATGCAGCTCAATATGGCTGCGCTTTTTGTAAAATCTTTTAATAGTCGCTTCGTCATCTACTTCGGCAACAATGATATCGCCATTGTTCGCACTACTTTGTTCTTTAATGACCACGAAATCTCCGTCAAGAATGCCTTCGCCAATCATCGATTCTCCGGCGACTTGAAGAGCGAAAAAGGCCCCAGCTCCTTTCAACATCACGCGCGGCACCTCAATGCGCTCACCAAATTTGCGATTTTCGATTGGCTTACCGGCCGCCACTTTTCCGAGGAGAGGAATCAGATTAGAATCTTTTTGCACACTGAGTGTCTGCGAAAGATATTTCTCTTTGGTGAGATAACCTTTCTCAATCAAAACTTCGATATAGTGCTGCACACTTGATTTACCTGAGTAACCAAAGGTTTTCGCAATCACTTCGTAAGTCGGAGGAGTCCCTGATTTCTCAATATGCCGCCCAATAAAATCGAGAATCTTTTTTTGATTCGACGTTAAGCTTTGCATGTATCCTCCGGTTTATTTTTAATACGTTTTTGTTAATGCGTACATTTGCCGTACCTCAATTTATACGTACATTTTGCGTACTTCAAGTCTGTTTTTATGTTTTTTTTCAGATTTTGGCTAAGTCTATGAAAACTCAATAAAGATCAGTTGGCCTAGGCGCAGTAATAGTGCTCAATCCACTATCAAAGTCCAGGCGAGCAAACTCGAAAACCAATTTGGTATTCTATTTTCCACCTACCAAACATTCCCTCGGCAACGATGCCCTATGAATTTATGCTACGAAGACGCCTCGAAATCGAACACCAATTTTTTTAAAACAGAAGTCCAGTTAGCTCAGACAGAGTTCCCCATTTAAGAGTCAAACTGACTCTCTTTTTCAGTCGCAAAATCTATTCACCCTATGCAAAGATTTGGTCTGAGACTTGCTTCTTCGTAAGCTTAGAAACAGGAGGTTGGAGTGAAATCAAAGTCATTTAAGAAAAACCAAAAAGTTCATGCCCAAATTCGAAACATTAACGAAGAATTCACAGACAGTCTTAATCTTCCAGAAAATGCTCAAGTCCATGCTAGTCTGACAAAAAAATCACCACGCATTTTTGAAACTAAAATTGCGGTCTCTCTATGGAAACAATCAATTTTTTGTCGGGCTATAGCCCAGAGTCCAATCGCCAGTCTGCAAATGGCAA
>JAYUEB010000222.1:0-1999 GCA_043739525.1 Bdellovibrionales bacterium | reverse complement strand
ACATTTTTAAGTCAGGATGATCATAAAAAAATCTTAAGGAGGTTTTAAATGAGAACACTTAGCAATTACTATTCGCCAAGAAATTTCGCAACCGAATTATTACATGAAATGGGCTTGTCGTTCGACCATGATAACTTTTTCAGCGACACTCCTGCTCGCACTTACGATCAAAGGAGTTTTGATCCACCGACTGAAATCGCAGAAAGTGACGATCACTATCTGATGAGTTTTGATTTACCAGGTCTTAAAAAAGAAGAAATCAAAATTGAAACTCATCAAAATACTCTCGTCATTTCTGGAGAGAGACGCCGTGAAAGTATGGCAAATAAAAAGCACACTCTTCAAAGATTTGAAAAGAGTTATGGTTCTTTCAAAAAAAGCTTTACTCTTCCGACTGCAGTTCAGTCTGATAAAATTGAGGCTCATTTTGAGGACGGTGTCTTGTCACTTTATATTCCGAAAGCTGCAAGCAGCCAGAAAAAACAAATTGAGATTCAATCTGGCAAACCAAGCATCTTCAGCAATCTCTTGAACAAAGATGCTGGAACAACCAAAGCCATTAATGAAGAACAAAAATAATAATGGTCTTTACGGCCTCGCTTGCTCCCCTGGCGAGGTCCGTTTTTAGCCAATCCAGGTGATGAGCGTGCGACGTTCAGAGAATTCTTCCATTGCGAACTTAACACCTTCTCGGCCAAGTCCAGATTCTTTAACGCCTCCATAAGGCATGTTATCTGCTCGATAGGTAGGGACTTCGTTAGCGACGACACCACCAACCTCGAGAGTCTGCAGTGCTTGATACAGAAGCTGAGTATTCTGGGAGAAGACTCCGGCTTGAAGTCCAAATTTAGATTCGTTTACAATCTTGATTGCTTCCGAAAATGTCTTGTATTTTTCAATTACGACAATCGGAGCAAAGACCTCTTCACACGAGACCTTACTTGAATGCTTCACGTCCGTAATAACAGTTGGCTGAATAACATTTTGTGTTTTGGTACCGCCAGCAAGAATCTTAGCACCTTCTTTTTTTGCTTCATCAATCCAGCTCATAATTCGATTCAGGGCAGTCTCGTCAATAACCGGCCCAACAACAACGTCTTTCAAATTTGGATCGCCCGCCTTTGTGTTAGCTGTTTCTTTCAGTAGCAATTCGGTAAATTGAGTCGCAACATCTTCTTGAACTAAAATTCTTTGTACTGAAATACACGATTGCCCCGCATAGCCAAAACCACCAGCAGCACATCTTTGAGCGGCGCGCTTAAGATCGCTATCTGAATGTACGATAACCGCTGCGTTTCCGCCGAGCTCAAGCGCCAACTTCTTTCCAACCGCTTGAGATTGTAATTGCCAACCAACTTTACCACTACCAGTAAAACTAAGAATTGAAAGTCTCGGATCACTCACCGCTTTAGAAATAATTTCGTTTTTGCAACTTAAGACTTGAAAACAATTTGGCGAAATTTTCTCTTTGTCATCACCAGCTGCTTGAATAACCTTCGCAAAAATTTCAGCTAATAAATAGGCGCCACCAGGTGCCTGAGGAGAGGGTTTCAATAAGATCGGACAGCCCACCGCTATCGCTGGAGCTACTTTGTGCGCAACCAAGTTAAGCGGAAAGTTAAAGGGTGTAATCGCCAAAATCGGTCCCCGCGCAAACAAATAAGAAATTGCGGGCGCGTAACTTCGGCCGGAGGCATCGACATCGAGAGGAATCACTTCTCCACCATATCTTTTTGCCTCTTCAGCGGCGATGGTAAAAGTTTGTACCGCGCGACTCACTTCAACATCAGCAGCCTGATATGGCTTGCCCGCTTCGTCGATCATTTTTTTGATAAAGTCAGCTCGATGAGATTCAATTTCAGCAGCGATCATCAAGAGAACTTTGCTCTTCATGTAACGACTGATTTTGCGAAAGCCATTCGTAGCTTTCTCTGAAGCCGTAATTGCTTTTTCTAATGTTTCGGCAGTTGCCATATGAACAGTTGCAACCGGATCTCCT
>JAYUEB010000221.1:0-6078 GCA_043739525.1 Bdellovibrionales bacterium | reverse complement strand
AATAATAAAACAGCTGAACTTCGGACAATTCGGAAAATGAACTGGCAGGCTCTGCACTTCTAACGGCTTCGCTCATATTACGCAGCCTTTTCTAGATGGTGGCTGATTTCATTTCGCCAGTGTTGGTAGATCATGACCATTGCGAGAGTATCTAATTCGCAATATCTGAGGAGCGCATTTGTAACATGCTCAACTTCTTGCTCAGACATTTGGGTAAACTGCATTCTTGCGTAGGCAGTCATCGCTGCCCCGCCATCAGCGATGCTTCCATCGGTAATAAGAGAGTCCATCGTCTCTAAATCTAAATCGGAGAAAACTGGAGGTAGCAGCTTGTAGGGGTCGACAATTTGACCGTCGTCTCCCGTAGTAATCCATGTCCACGATTTCAAATTGTGGCTTGGAAACTTATCTGTGCCATAGCATGGAGTACCATAGAGTGTTTGTAGAAATTTTGAGGATCTTAGAATTGCTGGAAGAACCTTCTTAATTGAATTCGAGCCGGATGTTGCTGGATAGAAACAAAATCGTTTTACAAGTTCGCAGAGATCGACCATTGATCGTGGACCGTCCCACTTGTCAGTTGAATTGGTTCCGCTCGTTGTTATTGATTCGATAAACGCGATGAGCTCCTTGCTATCCTTTACGTCGTTCACGAGCTGTAATTGTGAACGAATCTGGCAAAGAACTGTGTTTTCGTGCGCGGCATAGCGAAATATTGTTCCTGTATCATTCGACAGACATGTTTTCAAAGCTCTGACAAAATCGAAGTTCGGAAATGCACCTCTCTTAGAGTTTATGTATTGAGTCGCGTGTTTAACGCTTCCATCGTGCTGGACGATATGGTGCGAAAACTGAAATGCAATTTGCTCATATGGTCTACGACCTTTGTGAAAAGGGATAGCGACCGTAGTAGTTTCGAAATCAATAAAATGTAGTGGAAAATTAAATGACTTAAACTCTTTCGCGAGTCCAGCGGCATCGAAGTATTCACCCGATTGAGGCGCTTGCGCTTTTTCCACCTGAATCCATTGGCGCTCAGTATTTGATAGCCCTGATCTCTCCTTGCTTGGAACTGGGGAGATATCTTCTAATTCAACATCTGTAATCCAAATTTTGCCTTCAGCGATGAGTTTTTGAGCTTTGCGAAAATTCCAGATATCGAATACGAATGGTTGTTTTGCTTCTTCTTCAGTTATTTTTTTTGCCTTGATCCAGCAATTTTCGAAACCACTCTTTAGAGTTTTATCGGGCATACTTGGTGTTCTGAATTCACAACTCTTGCAGTGGGCACCCACTTCGGGTTCCACAAATTTGTGTTCAGTGCAAACTACGGACATTTCTGTCACCATCTCAGAAAAGGTTTTGCCACTAGCATAGGTGGCCGTGTGAATGAGGTTTACTTCATTGTCTACGCATACAGTGACTAGCAGTTTCGTCCCTAGCACTTCCATAGTGGTGCCTTCAGCTGTAATCGCTTTTACTCTTCCGCCCTCAAGTTTTTCTAAATGGAACTTTTGATTGATTCCGTCGATTGATGCGCTCGCTGACTTATCAGCCAACATAAGAGAACTTGTGATTTTAAATTGAGGAAACGATTTCGAAAGTACGAATGCCTGAAATGCTACATCTAGTAGGTATGGTTCCCATTCGGAATTAATCTTCGGGTCGCCGCTCTTAAGACTATTTTTATTATAAAAAGGGTCTTCGTCGTGCGGATTGAAGCTCTTGGCCTTAACTTCGATGAGATGGATTGAAGTGCCCTTCTTAAGCACAATGTCTGCGCGAATAAACAGACCTTCAAAACGAAATGCTCCTTCATAGATTGTTGCCGTATTTTGTGCGAGTAATTTTGAGGTTTCTTCGACCGCTGTATCTTTATTCGTTGTCGAGATTTCTGTACCACCGGGATAATAAAGCTTCGCCAGTTCGCCGACTTGGAAGCCTCCTTCTGCGAGCGCAATGAGAAAGGCGTTATCCGTTTTGTTGTTAGCGTAGTTTGAGTTGTCTAAATAATAGAGCTTCGTAGGACAGTCGATTCCGACTTTGAATCTAGATTTGGTAAGATATCTTTTTGATTTGTTCAAATTCATCCGCCTTACGTAAGTGCATGATATACTTAATTTTATCGGCAGATTTTGGTTCTTACTGAACGGCCAAAATGTCCAAAACCTATCAAACGGCGTCAAACACAGTGATACAGATTGACATTGTAATTCGCTGCGTTATAACCCTCACGAACCAATTTACGGGACAAAGGTTAGATGGCGCGCACACGAGCGATTAGATTTTCAGATTCTGAAGAGCTCCAGATTGAACAGTTCCTCCGTGAGAACTCCTTTCTGGATTTTTCCACTCTCGCACGCCTAGCGATCATCGACTTTGTGAAAAACCCGAAGATTACGCTTCGACCTGTTATGGACAAAGCCAGGGCGAAAAAGAAAAGAGAATTTATGAATGAAACAAACCACGAGAAATCGATATGAACTCACTCGATAAAGAACCAGGAAATGTTTTTTCATTTCCTGAAGGCATCATGATCGAAAGGCCAATACCACCGGTAGAGCCAAAGTTTTCTGGAGTTCTATCCGGTCCTATGTGGAATACGGTTTCTAAATTAAATTCGGCATATGAAGATACTTTCGATTGGTCCATCTATGACAAGTTGCACGCAAAATTCGGAGATAGTCAGCCTAGAGGCGGAGTGACTTTTAAAACCACACTCAAGCTTTTGAATCATCATTCTCAATGCAGCAAGTGTCACTATTCACTTGAGATAGATACATACGGTCGAGGCTGCATTCATAATTGTGTATATTGTTATGCAAAAGATCAGTTAACACTGAGAGGTTTTTGGAATCGTCCCCATCCTATGCCAATTGATTTGGCTGAGGTCCGAAAGATATTTCATACAGTGTTTGAAACAGATAAGAAGTCGAAGTGGCGACCAATTCTTGAGCAACGTATCCCGATCAGATTGGGTTCGATGTCTGATTCTTTCATGTGGATGGATAACAAGTTTGGCGTTACACGTGAGTTTTTGCAGATATTGAAATTTTACCGGTATCCATACGTGGTTTTCACGAGGTCAGACCTGATTGCACAGGACAACTACATAAGTGCTCTTGACCCTAAACTCGCCGCTATCCAATTTTCTATTAGCGGTGAAAATGAAAAGCTAACTAAGGCGATCGAGCCCGGAGCTGCAAACGTAAAGCGGCGTCTCGCTGCACTAAAAGTGTTGGGTGCGGCAGGATTTTGGACGACTGTTCGAATTAATCCTCTTTTGCCAAAGTATCCAGATGGATATTTTACAGATCCAGAGTCATTTCATGCTCGATTCCCTAGCGAAGTGCCAACACTTTCACTGTTAGATATCGATCAGCCCGACGTTTTCATGCAGATGATTAAGGAGGCAGGGGTTCCTAGCGTCCTTGCAGGTTTTGTGCGCCTGAATCAGACAGCGATATCGCAGTTGTCGAAGGCGACAGACGTCGAACTTCGCAAGTTTTTTAAACCTGAACACTATAAATCGAGCGGTGAGAGTCACTACACAGACCGCGAGATCCAACACTACTATCGAGTTTTGCAGCAATCGGCAAAGCGAAGTGGACTTCGATTCACGACTTGCTTCATCGGAAATGGGCTCAAAGACTATTATCAATATCAGAATCTTTGGTCTCAAAAAACAGATTGTTGCGACATTGTCGGGAATGTTGCTGGATTTAAGAAGACGTCGCAAGATGTCGCTTGGTCTGAAAGACATAAGCATGCACCAGACAAGATTATGTCCGATAATACAGAAAAGTTAGAAATGAAGTTCGATGCGGAGATGGCTGCAAAAGGAACCGCGGAGTTTACTTCTTCCGCAAATTCAGACCTTGCGTCAGTAAGTAGAATTAAATGGGCAAAACCAGAAGAATCACAACCCCAGGTATAAATGTTCGATGGCCCTGGAGTGAGTTTATAGCCAATGGCACCAAAACTATAGAGACACGGGCGTACCCGTTGCCTGTTAAGTATCTGAATCAAATTATCGCAATTATAGAAACACAAGGTGATCGAAGTACTTCGAGTGGAATTTCGAAGGCACGTATTGTTGCATTAGTTCGCATTTCGAAATGCTATCGATACGGATCTCGATCGCAATGGGTTGCGGATAAGGCTAGGCACAAAGTCGCCGAGGATGATCCCAGTTTTAAATACGACGAGAACTCTGAAAAATGGGCGTGGGTTATCGACTCTGTTCGTAAAATCTATCCACCAGTAGCGCCGCCCAAAAAACGAGGAATCAAATATGCGAAGGCCTGTTCGATTCCAATAGCTAGCTTAGGCAGCGGATCTCTGGACATTGCAAGCCTTGTAAATACGAAGTAATGCACTTTCGATTTCAGCGATGAGCTTTTTGCTCATTCCTCCGTCTTTATCCATTCCTTTGACCTCATGAAGAAATTTTGAAATCGCCGAAATCGCAGCAACGTTTGCCTCTTTCGTAGTTCCGTATTCAGGAACCTTTCCATTGGACTTGTTAAGCTCTTTATAGATTTTCGCCTTTTCGGACTCAATTTTAGTTTGATCAAACTTTGCAGTGTCAAAGATAGGGAATCCTTTGATGTCTTTTTGTTCGAAGTGCGGCTGAAGAATTTTGTAGCCCGTAGTTCCTTTAAAAAGATAGTCGTTCGCTAGGCGCGAATTCAGAAGAGCAGCGACGAACCAACAATCGAGAACCGGCTTCTCATCCTTTGAATGAAGTATATAAACACTTTGAGGAACAACAATGCCGTCCTTATCAATAGAACCGCTATCAACAGCGCACACGAATCTTGGAGAGCTTTTTTGTAGGATGACCTTCATCGGTCTATAAAACTCAGAATTCTTTTTCACGAAAGTGGACTTAACTTGGACAATAGCCTCTTGTTCAATTTCGAAAGGCTTAATTCCTTCTCCGCCAATCAACATGTTACGACCCCCACGAGCCGCGTTGTCTCGAATTGCTTTTTTACTAGTCTCTTCGCCTCGGCGATCTTCATAGTAGTCACCCAAATTTTTTCCGCCTGCTTTCATTACGGAGAGCGTTGCAAGATCACTACTCTCGAGGAGATATGTCCAAGCGCAATCCTCATCAGTTAGGAATGCAGACTGCGGTATCGAGTTCGAAAATGCAGTCTTAGGGATTTCAATTTTAGCTTCGAATTCAGACCGCAGGTCTTTATTGTCAATCCGGCAGAAGTGAGTTTCGTGTTCTTTAGACTTAACACCACGCTGAATGAGTAGAACTATATTGCTGACCCCTGCATCAAATACTCCGTTGATGTGCATGCAACTTACAAGCTTATGCGATGAGGTTATTTTTTTTCTCAGTGCCTTTGCATTTCCCCGAATCAACATTGGATCAGGAATAATGAATGTGAGGTAGCCGCCTTTTTTTAGGGGAATTCCGTCATCTTCCAACGCTCGATTCAAAAACGCGAGGTATAGATCACCTTGACCATCGATACCCCCAAGTTTTCCAACGTAGTCGCTATTTTTTCTTGCGACATAAGGAGGATTCCCCACGATTGCATCAAAGCCGCCAGCTTGTTTTACTTCTGGATACGCCTTATTCCAAGACAAGCCATTTTCGACTATCTCAGGAGAAAACAGGGAGTCACCTGTCTTTAACTGATCGGAAAGAGGTTCAAGTTCGTGATTCTTGAAAACGGTATAGATCCAAAGAGAAAATTTAGAGAGCTCAACTGCAAGCGGGTTAAGGTCTGCACCGTAAATACAGTTGTGGAGAATCTGCCAACGAAGATTCTCGCGGTCTACAATTGGCTCTGATTCATTTTGGTAAATAGCATCGAGCGCTCTTTCTTCGAGATACTTGATGGTTCCGATTAAAAAATGTCCCGAGCCCATAGCAGGATCACAAACTTTGAGATTCAGAATTTCTTGCAGCGATTTCTTATCACACAAAGGTCCGATTGCCTTCTTCACCATGTAGTCACGGCTAATTCATTCTTTTTGTAATGCGTCGATATTTATCTAGAAAAGAAAATAGTGGACAAATCCTGCGAAATTTTCTATGCTAAATGAGTGAAA
>JAYUEB010000220.1:0-2010 GCA_043739525.1 Bdellovibrionales bacterium | reverse complement strand
GTTGAGACCCATCCTGAGTTTCTCAGGCAGGGAGTTTGCGGATCGCTTGTTTATGAGAGTGCAAAGTTTGCGCTTGAGAAAATGAAGCTACAGGATCTCATCATGGTAGCAGACGAAACTTATCATGCGGCTCGGATTTACGAATCCGTTGGCTTCGCACCTATTGCAAAAGAATATTCTGCGTTTTGGTGGGATAAGCAGGCTTTATAAATCGCCGAGGGCTTTAAGCTCTTTAAATATTAAAACTCATTTATCAAACCTCACTTCAAGAGCTAAATTGACAGAATCATCATTGGAGTGCAGCCAATTTTCTACGTTTGAAAGAGGCAAAATTTTTCGAGGTCTTTTATACTGATCATTTTGAAAGATCCAAAGACTACTGAGGCGTTCTGAACAAATTTCGTCTGGGCTCTTTGGCAGAGTTACAAATTGAATCGTCCAAGGAACACCAGGCGGGCAAGCTGCCGCCAGAGAAACCGGAGAGATTTTATTTTGGTAATTATAATCCAAAAGCGAAAGCCCATACGGAGCAAGGCCGGGATCATTCGTAGTCAAGGCCAAAGCAAAATGCATCCAAAGCTCCTGGCGAGATAAGTATTTTTCAGGAATTGAAATTGCATTTCTCATCTTTAAATCGGCGGAGACCTTTTCAATATTATCCCAGCCGTCCAAATCACTCTCAATAAGTCCTTTAAGAAAATTTCTTTCACCAAGTCGATGACTGAGATAGAGCATAAAGAAGTAGGATGATACATATCCAGCTCCATCCATCGAATAATCGTCCGGATCATCGCTGAGTGAAATCTGCTTTAGATCTTTTAGCTCTCGAGCAAGTTTGACAGGCCAAGTTTCGAGATATTGGATCTCAATCAATTTTGCTAGGCCTTCATCGAGCCAAAGCTTCTCGTAAGAATTGTGCTGGTGTCTTAAGAGGTGGGTTAGCTCATGTGCGAAAACAGATTGGCCATACCAATTTCTTTCGAACTTTTTATCTATCAGGATTTTCTCAAAACATTTTTTTTGTGGATTTGGAGTAAACCCCGTGAGTTTTCCTTTAAAATCTATAAACTCAATTTTAATTGGGCATTTTTTTCGGTCAACAATGTCAGAACTAATTGAAGTAACGTAGTCATATGCGTGTTGTAGATTTTTTTCGAATTGTTTACGAGTTTCCTCGAATTGGGAATCGGAAGAAGAGTATTGAATACGAAAGGAGTTCGCCGATGCAGGTCGAACTCCAGCAACTAAAAATATAATTAAAAGAAAAAATCTCAGTTTGCTAACCATCGATTAAACACCATAAATAGACATGCGCCGTCGGTTAAGACCATTTTTGGTGCTGGACATTTTTTTGCCTCATCTGGAAGAACCCGAACAATCATTAGTTCACCTGCGGAACGTGCCTCATAGACAAAGTGAGTTCTTCCCTTATCTTCTGGACTCACAAATTGAGTTCCGGCTAAAATGAGACTGTTGTCCCCAGCTTTAACGGCTCCCAACTCAATTCCTGGTATAGAATCACCAATGTAAGTTTCAGAATCAGGTGCTTCCGAGTCATATACAGACGACATCAAGCCTGCTTTGAGTTCTTGGCCAAGGGGACCAAAATCTTCAAACTGAAAGATAATTACTGGTGGATAGCGTGTGATGAGTTTTGTCGAGCCATTAGGTTGCGATCGAAAGTAAACCATTCTTCCGCCACCCATTGTGTTCATGGATTGTGTAATATGAGGAGCACTACTTTGATCATAAAGTTGTTTCGCTTTATGAAAGAAGTCATTGCCGTCGAGAGATTTAAACTCAGCTACTTCGACACTGCCGTTACCGTTGCCGGAGCCTCCGCCACTCTTATTAGAGCCGCCGCCGGCAGCCCAAACTGAGCCCGAAGCGAAAGAAGTTAAACACAAAATACTAGCCCGGATATTTCATCAGAGTCGCGTCATCTAGATTTTTTTGATGAAAATTTTTTAGCCTAAAAAATTCGAATATTTTTTGAGAAAAAATTGAAGT
>JAYUEB010000219.1:0-6104 GCA_043739525.1 Bdellovibrionales bacterium | reverse complement strand
ATCTCGATGCGCTGAATTGCGAAATGCTACGAGGTACTTCTAGCTTCCCGTCTTTTTAATGGCGTTCATCATTCCAGTCAAACCGCCTGGCTTAGGCGCAGCTGGAGCGGGTCCGCTCGGTGCAGTTGTGTCACCAAGTGGCATTGGCTTACCCAAAAATTCGTATCCAATTTTGCGAGAGATCCAACCCTTTTTAATGAGTTCTTCAACTGCATTATCTTGAGTGATCATACCTTCTGCGCGACCGGTTTGCATGGTTGATGGAATTTGAAAGGTTTTTCCATCACGAATGAGATTTCCGATGGCTTTTGTATTCACCATCACTTCAATACAAGCCACACGGCCTGGTTTATCATCGCGAGGTAACAAAGCTTGTGCGACAACGCCTCTTAAACTCTCTGAGAGCATCACACGAATTTGCGCCTGTTGTTCTTGCGGAAATACGTCAATAATACGATCAATGGTTTTGTGAGCATTATTTGTATGAAGGGTTCCGAAAACCAAGTGACCTGTTTCAGCAGCTGTTAAGGCCAACTGGATGGTCTCAAGATCGCGCATCTCTCCCACAAGAATAATATCTGGATCTTCCCTTAGAGCCGCTCTCAAAGCATTTCCGAAAGATTTGGTATTGCTATGAACTTCGCGTTGATTTACCAAACTTTTAATATTTGGATGTACGAATTCGATCGGATCTTCAATTGTTAAAATATGACAGCGCTCAGTTTCGTTAATATGATTGATCATAGCGGCGAGAGTCGTTGATTTTCCAGAACCGGTTGGACCGGTTACACAAATCAAACCTTTCGAGCAATTCAAAAGCTCATTAATCGCAGAGGGAAGATTCAGTTCCTTCATCGTTTTAATTTTTTCAGGAATCACGCGGAAAACGGCGCCAAGACCTTTTCGTTGCATAAACACGTTACAGCGAAAACGAGCTTTGCCAACTAAAGTGTAAGCGCAATCGAGTTCCCAATTATCGATCAAATTCTTTTTGTATTTGTCGTTGAGAATTTCAAAAACCAAGTACTGAACTTCTTCGTTGGTCAGAGGTGGAGACTCAAGAGGGACCATCTCACCATTGAGACGCAAACTTGGTGGTGCGCCGGCGGCTAAATGTAAGTCCGACGCTCCTTGATCGAGCATGATAGTAAAAAGTTCGTCGATTTTTGCCATAGCGTATTGCTCCCAGGATATTATCGGTCTACCTTGAGGAATATTTGAGGTAAAAACATGTCTGCTGAAATTTTAATCAATGTTCGTCCAATTGAGACCAGAGTCGCATATATTGAAAATGGGCTCCTTACGGATCTCAAAATTGATCGTAAAACCTCACCGACCTTGGTCGGGTCGATTCATCGCGGAAAAGTTATTCGAGTTTTGCCTGGAATGCAGGCCGCATTTGTGGACATTAGTCTTGATCGCGCGGGTTTTCTCTATGTGGGAGACGTCCGCGGAGACATGGAGGCTGACTCTCATGACTTTTTTGAAAGCCATCAAGATTCGAACAGCAACACTCCTCGAATCGAAGAAAATTCAGAGCAGAAAGTTGCGCCCAACAAGCCAAAAATACAAGAGCTTTTGACTGAAGGCCAATACATCATGGTTCAAGTTGCAAAAGATCCTTTGGGTTCAAAAGGGGCAAGGATCACGACTCATATTTCATTACCAGGTCGAAATTTAGTTTATATGCCGACGCTCAATCACTTCGGAATTTCTCGTCGTATCGAAGATCCAGCCGAACGTGATCGATTGAAACAAATTATTGAAAGTGTCAAAGCTCCGGGCGGCGTCATTGTGCGAACTGCGGGCGAAGGCGCGACAGAAGCCAGTCTTAAGAACGATCTCGATTATTTACAACGCCTCTGGCAAGACATTTCAAAATCCTTTGAGAAGAAAAAACAGACCGGATTAGTCCACTCAGAACTCAATGTTGAGTTGAGAGCTCTTCGTGATTTGCTCAGTGAAGAAGTGAGCCGAGTGATTATCGATGACGAAGATGCCTACAAAAAAGTTTTGAGCTTCACGAATCAATTCATGCCAGCCTTTAAAGATCGCGTTCAACAATATAATGAGCCCCGCCCGCTGTTTGATCAGTACGATATTGATCTCGAAATCTCACGTTCGATGGAAAGAAAAATTTGGCTCAAATCAGGTGGCTATATCGTCATCGATGAAGCCGAAGCACTTGTCGTCATTGACGTGAATACCGGTCGTTATGTCGGTAAAAAAGACTTAGAAGAAACCATTCTCAAAACCAATCTTGAAGCCGTTCGCGAGATTGCTCACAGTATTCGAATCCGCAACTGTGGAGGAATTATCATCATCGACTTTATCGACATGGAAAAAGAAAACCATCGCGATAAAGTTCTCGAAGCCCTAAAAGAAGAGTTGGCAAAAGACCGAGCTCGCACCTCTGTGTTAGCAATGTCAAGTTTAGGTCTGATTGAAATGACACGTAAACGTAATCGACCAAGCTTAGTCAAAACTTTGTGTGAACCTTGCTCATATTGCGAGGGTCGCGGTTATATCAAACAAAAGGCCACTGTTGCGCATGAGATTTTTCGTGATTTAGAACGTGAAGGTAAAAAAGATTCTCCAAATTCGACAACGGTTGTTCACTGTCACCCTGAAGTTGGTGATTGGATATACGAAGAAGAATCTGAAATGTTAGATTATGTCGAAAAAAAGATTGGTCGTTCTGTGGTGCTTAAACTTGAGCCTAGTTATCATCTTGAGCAGTATGAATTAATCACGTTGTAGGAGAAGGATAAATCAGGGAAATCAGGGCCAGGCAAACTGAGGTCCGTCACCCGAAACGGCAACGGGCAGACCGCCCACGGGGGCGGCCGCTCCGCGTTTCTTATTTAATTTTCGTTAGTTTATAAATCATTCCGCCTAGCTGATTTGCCATTTGCAATGATTCTTTTTGCTCTAGTATTTCTAATAACGCCTGCACTTCTCTTAAGCTTGCATATGAAATTGCGTAGAATCTTACTCTTTCTTTAGCGCTTGGTCTGGCTGATCCCTCAGTGAGATTTAGCACGACGCTTAGGCTGGCTCTTTCTAATTGGTCTTTCAGAAATGCTTTGGCTTTTATGTGCTCACATTTTTTGTAAAGCTCGAGAGCGAGTTGATATGATCTGAAGTCTTTAAGCATACAAGTCCTGTCGTTTTGCGATTTTTCTGAATTGAAAAAACGCGGTGTCGTAAGACATGACCGCGTTTTTTCAATTCAGAAAAATCGCAAAACGAAAGGCACCAACATGTTAAAAGATTTCAGATCATACCAACTCGCTCTCGAGCTTTACAAAAACAGCCGCAGACAAAAGTTGCCAAAGCATTTCTAAAAGACCAATTAGAAAGAGCTGCATCAAGTGTGGTGTTAAACTTAAGCGAAGGTTCAGCAAGATCATCAAAAAAAGAGAGAGTAAGATTCTATGTCATAGCCTTTGCAAGTTTAAGAGAAGTGCAAGCCTTAATAGACATGGAAGAAAGCCTAAAAGAACTAGTTCCAATGGCAGATGTCTTAGGTGCACATCTATACAAGCTCACCCGAAACTGAAAAACCGAAACAGGGACGGCAGACCGCCCACGGGGGCGGCCGCTCCGTCAGCCGGCCAACTGACTCAGTATACCAAGGTTCAGTTCAGGGAAACTGAGAGGTCGCCCTCAAACGGGAATTTCCCTTGGCAAGCATCTCCCCCTTCGGCATGATAAAGATACTCAGAGGAGAAGACTTATGAAAAAACTGATTCTTGTAGCCGCGTTAGCTCTTACTTTTACTCACCAGGCAAAAGCCGCCGAAGACTATGCCGGAAACGTCGGTGCAAGTTACGGAATCTCGGTTCCTGACTATTCAGGTACGACTTCAAGAAGCCTTCTCGGATTTCAAGGAACAGCAAAACTAGGTAGTGAGTGGGGCCTTGGCGGGTATTACTTAAGTTCTTCAAAGTCTGAAAGTAATAATGGCATTACCGGGGATTTCGGATACCAACTTTACGGGGTCAAAGGAACTTACCATTTTGAAGGCGAAGCACGGGGAGTTTACTTTGGTGCCCTAGTCGGAATTTCGAAAGTTCACCGCTTCGATGTGGACGTTTCTCCCTCTCATTACGGTGTTTTAGCCGGCTACGACAAGATGCTTGGCGAAATGTTTTCGATAGGTGGGGAGTTCGAATATATTGCGGTTGGCGGCTCGTCGACCACTTTAAATAACACCTCAGTCACGGTGAACAGCTTTAATACCCTCAATTTTTCAGTGGGCGTTAAATTCTGGTTTTAAGCTCAGCAAATCATTGACATTTAACAGTGCGGCGTGGCACTTAGATCTGCTCACAAGTGTTTTTATGAGCACATGACTATTTTTTGGAGGCTCCATGTACGCAATTATCCGCACGGGCGGTAAACAATATAAGGTTCAACCTGGCGACACTGTTCGCGTTGAAAAATTACAAAAAAATCTTGGCGATAAATTTGATATCACTGAAGTCTTGTTTGTAGGTGGCGAAAAATCTTTCATCGGCGCACCACTCGTTCAAAACGCAAAAGTAAGTGTTGTTGTCACTCAACAGGCGAAAGCTCCAAAAATTATCGTTTTCAAAAAGAAAAGACGTCAAGGCTATCGCCGCATGCAAGGGCACAGACAATTATTTACTGAGCTTTTCATCACTTCAATTACTTCTCCAGAAGGAAAGAAATTAGAAACTGATAAAAATGCAGTGGTATTTGATCCAGCTAAAAAAGCAGAACGTATGGCGATGATGGCTGCTAAAGCGAAAGCTGCTGGCAATCCAAAATCAGCTAAAAAAGCAGCGGCTGCTAAGCCAGCTGTTAAAAAAGTAGCGAAGAAAAAAGCCGGTAAAAAAGCTTCTTCTTCAAAGGCAAAAGGCGCAAAAAAAGTAGCTAAAAAAGCTGCTAAGAAAACTTCAGCTAAAAAGTAATACCAAAGTAATATTGGAGTAGACAATGGCAAGTAAAAAGGCGGCGGGAAGTTCCCGCAACGGACGTGATAGTGCTGGTCGTAGACTTGGAGTGAAACGCTACGGCGGAGAACTCGTGAAACCAGGAACAATCATCGTTCGACAAAGAGGCACTAAATTTCACCTTGGTAACAATGTTCGTATGGGTCGTGATTTCACAATCTATGCAGTGGTTGTTGGCCATGTAAAATTTGAGCGAGTTGATAAATTAAGAACGAAGATTAGCGTTTACCCAGCGACAGCTGCGTAATAGATCTTAGTCATCTTTTGTATAACAGCGCTGGCTACTCGAGATTCGTGTAGCCAGTTTGTTTTCCCCTCCGCGTAGTTCCTCACCTCTTGATTCAATAAATTTTGTTCTGGCGATTTTCATATCGCTTTTTCAGAGGAATTTCTTATGAAATTTGTAGATGAAGTAAGCATAACGGTTAGTTCGGGCAAAGGTGGCCCAGGTTGCGTGGGATTTCTGCGTGCTTCTGGACATCCACGTGGTGGCCCAGATGGTGGCGACGGCGGTCGCGGTGGCAATATTATTTTGCAAGTGAACCCACAGCTCAACACACTCCTTGATTTTCGATTTAAGAAAAAATTTGCAGCGCCAGATGGTCAGCCTGGCGAACAAAAACTCATGACCGGCCGAGATGGCGAAGATTTGATTTTGCAAGTTCCTCCCGGAACCGTCGTGAGAGACCACCAACATAATATTTTATTTGATTTGAACGAAGTCGGACAAAGCATATTTTTAAAAGGCGGCCGTGGCGGAAAAGGAAATCACTTTTTCAGATCGAGCACCAATCAGGCTCCTGAATTTGCTCAACCTGGTGAAGACGGCGAATCTCGCGACATCGTTTTAGAATTAAAATTGATCGCCGACGTAGGTGTTATCGGATATCCGAATGCCGGTAAATCGACCTTGATCTCTCGGATTTCAGCGGCTCGTCCAAAAATTGCGGATTATCCCTTTACAACTTTAAGTCCAAATTTGGGAGTTGTGCGTGTTGATCAGGATCGCACGATGGTCGTAGCTGATATTCCAGGATTGGTTCCTGGCGCGCATCTTGGTGTCGGTTTAGGAACACAGTTTTTACGTCATATTGAAAGAACAAATCACTTTATTCACTTGAT
>JAYUEB010000218.1:0-2014 GCA_043739525.1 Bdellovibrionales bacterium | reverse complement strand
AGTTTTAATGATTTTGCGCATGTGAAAGAACGGCTGCGGGAGCAACTGGCAAATTTATCTTGGAGCTGGGTATCGGTGAAAGATGCCGTGCTCCTGGTGATAAGTTTACTGAGTTATGTGGTGCTCTTGATTGGACTGCACATGGCTGATGCGATTTTTTTGTATGCTTGGGTTTTACTTTATGTGTTTTCACCAATTCTGACGGCTTGTTACGTTCTACCGGTTACAAGTAGCGCCACTCGAACTCTTTTTAAAAGCTTGATCGAGGTCACAGTGTGGAAATGTCTGTGGGCCGTCATGGGTGCTTTAGTGTGGAGTATGGCCGCAAGTCAGGCTAATGACCCCAAATATCAGCTTAATTTTATCACTGTGATTATTATGAATCTTTTGCTGTTCTTTTCTTTGTGGAAAGTCCCTGCAATGACGGCGGCTTTTCTTAGTGGAGGTATTTCGCAGATGGCCTCAGGCATTGGAAGTAACGTCTGGGATAAGGGTCAGAATCTTATGAAAAATGTTGTTCAAACGCACGCCATCGGACGAGTGGCCACCGCAATTAAATCAGGACAAGGGCAGAATCCGGAAGGGACTTCCCCTATTGGCTCTTATAAATACAGAAATTTCCAAAATAGAAGGAGTTAAAGTTTGAAATTCGTAAACGCAATTTATGCAGGCGAAAATGCTGCGAAAAAACTATGGCTGATTATTACATGGTTTGCCATTATTTCGATGCTGCTTTTTTCATCGACAATTTATTTGGTCTTTCGGGACCCTTTGATTATTGAAAGGGCGTGCGAGTCTAAGATTATGCAGGCCAAATCATCGACGCCCACTAAAGCAGAGACAGAAAGTTTTATCAACGAAGCTATGTCAGCTAGATTTAATACTGACCGCGATAAACCAAGCCTTATGACTGAGGCCCAAGTCGACATCAAAATAAGAGAACTTAAAGAGCTCGCTTCTAGAAATATTTCTCAAGTCGTGTTTGTCGATCAAATTAATCTACGCTCAAGTGGAGAATTTAAAGCACGGCTCACCAGGCTTTTAAAGATGGGAGCTATCAGCACAGCGTTGGGGTTTGAAGTCGAAGCAAAGTTATTTGAAACCAGAAGAACCGAAGATAATCCCTACGGTTTAATTTTATCAGAATTAAAGCTTGTGGAAAGTGAGGTAAAAAAATGAATAGGCACAAAAAAATTCTCTATTGGATTTATCAGTTAATTATTGGCGCTACATTTTTATATTTGATTCTATCATCTGACCAAAAAGCAAATGCGGGCTTCAAAAAGATTCAAAATAAAACAATCTCGTGTGAGTCAGTAAAAAATACTGTGCGCGTTTCAATGAAAAAAGTGACGGCACTGAGTTTTTTAGAAAACCCGAAAGAACTTGTTCCTGGCGATGGCTCTTTTGATTTTAAGCGCGTGCAAAATGATATCTTTATTAAAGCACTGTCGCCTTTAGCTAAAACCAACATGTTTGTTTTTGTTGGATCTAAGCGGTGCAGGTTTAACCTCGTAGCCAGCGAGCAAAACGTCGATGATCTGCTTGAGGTCAGAGAACCTTCTGAAAATGTTATGGAGGTTCAATTCAATGAAAAATGAGGTGGCGGGAGCAGATGTAAGACTTGCGACCGCCTCGGACCTTCACAGTAGCACCTATGATTTTACAGCTAAAGACTATTTTGAAATAAAAAAAGAAGGTCTTAAGGCATCGACAGTTAAAAAGTTTTTCTGGTTTATTTTTACCCTCATTCTTGTGTCTACAGTTACACCGCAACTTGTGAGCGAGAGAAATCGTCAGGAACTTGCTGAAGAAATCAGGGCTCAAGAAAAACCAGATACGAACTCAAAAATGGATATTCCGAATATCCAAAATGAAGATTCAAAATTCAACGAGCGAAGGTCCGTACCCGGTTGGTCTAGAGCGAGGCAGCCAGTTAATAAAATTAAGTCCATTGATCTTAGAGTTATGACGGAGCCCCCGCCGGGAGCTGAGGTGAATGCTATTTTAGTCA
>JAYUEB010000217.1:0-2021 GCA_043739525.1 Bdellovibrionales bacterium | reverse complement strand
TTTTTTCATACTGCCGCCTTTGGCTCAGATTGATTGATGCCGAAAGGATAATCTTTTGAGGCTTTAATGACGGAAGCTTCAAGTCCTAGGCCTTCGCTTTGAAGATCCGCGAGGTATCTATTATCTTTAGCATCACTTGTTGAAACCCAGTACTCGAGCGGACTCGGATAAATTCGAATGACTTGCCGGTGTTCGCCGGAAATCAAAAATGCTTCGCTATAGACACCCTTTCGTTGCTCAAGACTCTGAACGAGTGCAACTTCTTGTGGATTGAGTTTGAGTGTGTCGGTTAAAAGTTTAATGTCACCGCGCTGGCTCATCACCACTTTTGTCGAAGTATTGTTAATGATCGCATGTCCAATTGCGCTCTGAGCGATCTCTTCAACACCTTGAGTGATAAATGTAATGCCTGATCCGGTTTTTCGAAATGTACGAGCTGCATACTCCATAAAACTTGCGGCCGCCTGGCTTTGCAAAAACTGCCAAGCCTCATCTAAAATCACTTTCTTTGAAGTACCCTTGTCAGTTTCAACTTGGTCTAGGATAAAATTGGTCAGAATCAAGATCATCACGGACTGCAAATCTGGGTATTGCGAAAGACCTTTTAAATCAAAAGCGGTGATTGAACTATCGGCATGAATTGCACCGTTTCGATCAAGAAGCTTTCCATAGGGGGAATCACCCACCCACGAGTAAAGAAGTTTTGCCACCTTCTGAAGTTCGGGCTCCTTTGAACTCTTACAGGTCTTTTCAAAATCACTTAAAAGTGGTGAGCGATTTTCTTTTTTGATGCGATCAAATGTTTCAGCGATGGCCTTTTCAATCAAAACTCGTTCGAGTTTTGAGAGTTTTTGATTTTCTTCAGCAACCATTTGCTCAATGATGGACGTGAGACCCTTAATTTTTTCGCTCGTTGGTCCTGCAGAAATATTTTTAATCTCAAATGGATTAATCGCATATTTGTCACTGAGATTGATTTCAAAATATTGACCCTGACTTAATTCGGTGAGCTTTTTATAACTCCCGCCGATGTCGATAATATAAACTTTTGTTCCACGGGCCATTTGCTGAAACAGCATGCAATTATTAAAAAAGCTCTTACCACTTCCGGCAGAGCCAGTGACGAGCGAATTGTAGTTTGTAATACCAGGGTCAAATGGATTGAGGCTTACAATTGAGCCCAGCCGATTATGAAGAAGTACCACAGGGACCTCATCACCAAGTCTTGGCCCATAAAGAGGCAAGAAATCGACAAGATTATTTGTCTTCATTCGTTTGCCGCGCTCTAAGCTTACGGGGGCTCCAGGCAAACATGATTTAAAAATCTTCCACGCACCAACAGTCTCCTGGATTCCCTCGGCACCACTAAGCATTTTAAATTTTGCTAAAATCTCTCTGGTTTTGACGTTAAGGTTTTTTAAACCGTCTTTGGTATTTTCGTCTCGCAAGACGATCAAGAGTTGAGAGATGAAAATGCGCTGCCCAGTTTGAATGAGCTCGTTAATCAGCTCCTCGGTGTCATTTAGCTTTGACTCGCTCTCAAGATCTCTAACTTGCGCCGAATTGCTATTTGAAAGTGATTTCGCCATACGTTGATTCGTTTTTAACTTCTTCATCTCCTTTGCTTGATTGGAAACTGAGAAGCTAAAAATCAAATCATAGTGAAAAGGCAGTCTCAAAAAGTCATTCATTTGACCGGCAATAGTCATCTCCGGCTGTGTTTTAAGACTGAGCACCCGAGTGCGATATTGGTCGAGCACGAATTCCGAACGATCTAAAATCAGATCGCCAAATATGAGCTGAGATCTTGGCGAATCAATAGCAAGCTCTGGTTCCGATTTTAAAATTTCTTGATCAACCTGAATGTCCTTCGGAGAAAAGAGGACTGGCGGAGCAATAGTTTGCCGCCTATCGGCGTTTAAATAACGATAAATATTCTCAGTCAATTGAGTCTGAGAGAGCTTTTTAGCCTTTAGATCAAGATTTACTAGAGACGAGCCAAGGCTAAAAATATTCTCGGC
>JAYUEB010000216.1:0-2022 GCA_043739525.1 Bdellovibrionales bacterium | reverse complement strand
TTGATGATCAATCTTATGATTTGCAGATGGCAACGGATATGGGCCCCCAGTGTGCAGCTTCTATGCGCCAAGTGATTGCCTTTGCAGAACACGCAGTTCAAGACGAAGCAAGCTTTGCCGCCCTTAGAGATAAATTCAACGCCAATATTTTAACTGATCCTGATGACTTTTTGTTTTCAATTGCCGATGTCGCAGCAGCAGCCGTTCAATATCGACGAACAAGTATTCTTTGCGATTCATTTAAAACCAACGACGTCATTGAAGATTATGCGGTATTCTTAAAGGCGATGGAAACAGCTTTGGGATATCTTCCAACTTCGTATTCGTTTGCAACTGCAACTGACACCACGGCAGGTGGCCCCCAAAGTGATAATCGCACTTTCTTTTATCAGCAATGTAATGAATATGGACTTTTTCAAACAGCCTACCAAGACGCTTCTCTTTCGGTGCGGTCACAAAGGTCAAATATGGAGTATATGAAAAAAGGCTGCGAACGACTCTTCGGAAAAGTTTTCGAAGATGGCACAATCGCATTGAACGAAAGATATTATCAGCCATTCTTATCTCGAGGTCCGGGCTCCTCAAAAATTTATTTTACGAATGGTAGCCTTGATCCCTGGGCACCACTTGGCATTGCAGCCGAAAATGGAAACTTAACGAATCCTGATATTTTTGCGTTTATGATTCCAGGCTCATCTCACACGGATGATTTGTCGTTTGCGAGAAAAGATAATTCTCCGGCTCTCGAAAAATCTGCTGAGAATTTAGTTGGATTTTTAACGGAATGGACCGCCAGGCAGTAAGGCCTCCAATTTCCCTACACGCGACGTCGGCACACTGAGCCGACGTTCAGCCCCGGGATTCTGAGGCTTGACTAGGGCTTGCCCGCTATAGGCCTCAGCAAAACGACAAGCTTTTTAAGTTCATTTGTCATTCGTGGATCGATGGGCCCAACCGTTAGATCCGCAAGTGGATGACGTCTTGGTCCGCGCGGTGGTGAGAACCCATGACCCAAGCCATTCACGATATTCAAATAGCAATTTGTTTTGGAGCTATCGTCGCAAGCTTTTTTCAAAGCCTTAGCTTCACTTGTAGGAGTTTGCAAATCGAGTGAGCCCGTATAAATGTAAATGGGCGATTTAATCTTTGCTGTCTCACTATAAAGATCAGGTCTGTCAAAAACCTCTTTGTACAAGGCCGAGGTCTTTGCTTTTTCTAAGAGTGAGTTCAGCTGATTTGATTCTTTGAGATAGGTTGCGATCTCTTCATAGGTAAGTCGCGTCTGCCCGTCTTTCCATGGCCATTTGAATTCCATATCGTCTAGTTCAATTGAAGCTGGCTGATGAGAAGTCTCTTCACGTGTCACATAGCCAAGATGCTTTTTATCAACATCGGTCATGATATAATTTTCAATGGGTCGCTGAACGAGTTGCCATTCCAAAATCTTTTTGATGCTTTGACCGCTGTAGCCTAGCAAAATATAACCCGCGATACTTGGATCCCTTTGAGCATAGTCCGTGGCAACCTGAGTTCCTTCGGAATGTCCCAAGATGTAGATTTGCTTAGGATCGACTGTTGATTGTCGTTTGAGAAAGGCAATCCCTTCAGATAAATTATCAATAAGTCCTGCCCAAGTCGTTGAGCGATAAAGATCTTTATCATAAAATAAAGCTTCAAGATCAAACCAGCCCTTATCATCCCAATGTTTGAAAAACTCGATACCAGGTTTTCCCAGTGCAAGAACATTAAAGTTTGCATTCATAAAGGGTTCTGAAATCTCTTCAAATAAACTATGCGGCTTTTGATCTTCGGTTAATTTACCTGGCATCATTTCTTCAGGACCGTTAGGTCCTGAACCCGGAATCAAGATAACTGCAGGGCCAAGGCTCTTACTAGGGGTCCAGAGCGCGCGTGATCTCGTTTTACCGATAAAGACTTTTTCTGGCGTCTGAGCACCAAAAGAGTTCACGCCCATAAAAAAGATGAAAACTAGAATAGACTTCAATGCACCTCCCTAAAAGA
>JAYUEB010000215.1:0-18413 GCA_043739525.1 Bdellovibrionales bacterium | reverse complement strand
CTCAAAAGGTCGTTCGGATTGAAATGTCGCTTGAAATGCTTGATCAAGATGGCTTTGAAGATGTTGTCAAAAATGTTTCACACGAACGGGACATGATCGTAGCTCTTCTCAATAAAAAAGAGTTTTCAGAGGTAGAGAGTCTCCAGGGCAAGCTCTTTCTGAAAAACGAAATTGCGGGTGAGATCAATAAATCTCTTAAAACCGGTCTCGTTAAAGACATTTACTTCGACAAATTTCTAGTTCAGTAATTGACATCTCCTTTATATCACAGAGACAATTATGGGACGCATTCCTATGCGCTCATCAGAGGAGAACATCTGTGGTACCAAGCTTCTCGATATTCAAGTTTGTTTTTTTTGCTAGCGTGATTTTAGGCCTTTCGAAATCCAGGGCTAGCGATTTTGGCGACCAAATAAGTTTTAAAGTAGAGAAATATAAGATGGCAAACGGGCTCACCGTTTTACTCTACGAAGATCACAGCACTCCCATTATTAGTTATCATACCTGGTTTCGTGTCGGTTCAAAAAATGAAAAAACGGGAACAACTGGTATTGCGCATCTTTTTGAACACATGATGTTTAAGGGTGCGAAGAGATACACGGGCGATCAATTTGAAAGTATTTTACAAAGAAATGGCGCGAGCAACAACGCTTTCACAACTCACGATTACACCGGCTATTACGAAAATTTGCCGAGTGCGAATCTTGAGTTGGTCATGGATGTTGAAAGTGATCGCATGGAGAATTTGCAAATCACAGACGACTTTCTTAAGTCCGAGCGTGAAGTTGTAAAAGAAGAGCGTCGCATGCGTGTTGAGAATTCTCCAATTGGAGTCTTGCAAGAAGTCCTTTTTGGATCTGCCTTCAAAGCTAATTCGTATCACTGGCCCGTGATTGGCTATATGCCCGATCTCGACAACATTGATATTCAAGGTGCGCGAAATTTTAATCGCACTTATTATGCTCCTAACAACGCAGTTATCGTGATTGCTGGCGACTTCAATCCTTTAGTGGCAAAAAAGCTGGTCGATAAATATTATGGAAAACTAAAGTCTCAAGATATTCCTGAATTTATCCCAGTTGTTGAGCCCGAGCAAAAAGTGGCGCGTGTTGAAGTTGTCGAAAAAGCCATTCAGAATGTCACAGTCGCCGTTGGATATGTGGTTCCCAAAGCGGGCACTCCAGATTCTTACGCGCTTGATCTCCTGGCAAATATCATGGGACATGGCACTTCCTCTCGACTCTTTAAACGTCTTGTTTACAAAGATCAGATTGCAACCTCAGTTAATGTCGATAATTACACGCTTCAGCAGGCCGGAATATTCGAGACCTACGTGAGTTTGAAACCTCATCTTGATTCTCGCCAGGCAAGTCGAGCTGTTGTCGCTGAAATGTGGCGTCCTCGTAATATGCCAGTGACTCCCCTTGAACTTGAAGTGGCTAAGAAGCAAGTGATGAAGTCCTATGTCGATGGCCTTAAAACTATTTTTGGAAAAGCAGAAGCCATAGCGATGAACGAGATTTTATTTGGTGACTACAGTCAGCTCTTTACAGATCTCCAAAAATATCAAGCGGTGACGGCCCAGGATATTCAGGCAGCAGCGGCTAAATATTTAACGCCACAGAGAAGTATCGTTGCTGTTGTAAAACCCATGAAGCAGCCGAAGACTCCGCCACCTTCGAAGAACAAGGGAGTTTAAAATGCGTTTAATACTAAGTTGTTGTTTATTTTTAAGCCTGATCTCATGCTCCTCAAGTACCAAAAAAGTTGAGACTAAGCCTGCGCCAGTCGCGGCTGCCGATCGCCCCAAGGTCACTACAAAAAAAATGGTATCAAATGCGAAACTGAGATCTTACGAGGAGCGCGAGCTTCCGAATGGGCTCAAGCTTTTGCTTGTCAACGATGTGAGCCTTCCCTATGTGAGTTATTCTATGACTCTCAAAACAGGCTCAAATGTGGATCCTAAAGATTTTGGGGGCCTTAGTTATTTCGTCGCAGATCTTCTTGAGACCGGAACAGCAAAGCGAACGGCTACACAAATTGCGACAGACCTTTCTAAACTCGCATCTGACTTTGAAACAAGTGTTGCGAGCGACTACACCTTTTTATCGTCCAGCTGCTTGTCTGAAGATGCGGAGCCGCTCTTAGATATTTTTCACGATCTCATAACCCAAGCCTCTTTTTCAAATCAAGAGATTGAACGTAAACGTAAAGAGTTAATTGCAGATGCAACGAAAGCTGAAGATAGTCCTGAGGGATTTACTGAAAAAGCATGGGCTGAATATTTGTATGGCACCCACCCATACGCGCATGGATCGCTTGGTAAAATTTCAAGCCTTCAAAAAATCACGAAAAAACAAATTACTCAGCAGTATTTAAAATATTATCGCCCAAACAATGCGACTTTGATTATTGTCGGAAAATACACACCTGAGTTGATTCAAAAGGCTGAAGCTTTATTTGGCACTTGGCAGGCACGCGATTTAACTCCAGTGACTTATCCTGAGACTGAGAAAATCGAAGGCCAAAAAGCTTTGATTGTTAATAAAAAAGGATTAGTTCAAGCGCAAATTCGAATTGGGAATTTTGGAATTAAAAGATCAAACGAAGATTTTTTAACAATACGAATTGCTAATACGATTTTGGGAGGCGCATTTTCGAGTCGACTGGTGGATCGTGTTCGAAAAGAGTTAGGTTTGACTTACTCGATCAGCTCTGGCTTTGATGCGAAGGCTGATCGAGGACCATTTGAGATTTCGACTTTTACAAAGGTTTCAACTGTCGGAAAAACCATTGAAGAAACTCTTGCTGTCCTTAAGAAGTTCCACAATCAGGGAGTCACTCCGGAAGAAGCTGAAATGGCAAAAGGTTATTTAAAAGGTATTTTTCCAACGGCAATTGAGACGGCAGAAAAATTCGCTCACAACGTGATGATCTTAAAGCTTTACGGAATTGAAGATACCTATTTATCGCAATATATCTCAAATGTTGATCGGACAACGACAGAAGAGATTAATGCCGTTATTCGAAAATATTTTGACGATAAAAATCTCAAGATATTAGTGTATGGCCCAGCTGATGAAATCAAAGATCAGCTTAAAGATTTGAATCCAGAGGTAAAGGCCGCTGCCGATTTTGAGTAGGCCCAAATTTGTACGGCCAAATGTAAACATTATGGCCTCCTCCCCAAATGTAGAAATTTTTGATAAACTCCTGGGCCTCAACTCAACGGGGAGGCTTTTATCTTAAAATTTATATCACTATGCTCACTCACTTTATTCATGATGGCTTGTTCTTCAAGTAGCAACTCAAGCTCGACACCAACAAACTATATGGCGACTTACGAATTGCAGGATGGTTGTACGACGGGCCGTCAAATTTTTACGGGTGCAACTGACAGTGAGGTACAACAAAAATTTTGTGCTGGAGTTCAAGACGAAAACCTAAACAAAAATTGTGCGAGCTCTCTCCGGCAGCAAGTATTTGCAACGGCTCAATGTTCGGGAACTTGGTCAGGTCCGACTTCTCAAGGAACTGTATCGACAATGACTAAATCTTATCTTCATCAGGTAAATGGTTGTACGACAGGTGGACATATTTACGGTGCTTCAGATGAACACACCATGATGCGTCTTTACTGTAAAGGATTGCAGGACGAATCCTACAATCAAAATTGTGATAAATCTGATCGTGACCAAGATTTTTCAGACGCAAATTGCGCGCAGATTCTTCAAAATAATTAGTGATGAATTTCAAATTGATTTTTGTTAGGCGAGCTTGCTTTCGGCAACTCGCTTTCAAAATCAATGGATTGAGAAACATGATCTAGTTTACTTTCGATTTTTTCAAGACGATTTGAAATCACAGCAAATTGTTTTGAGATATCACTCGTTTTCAGAAACCATGCAAAAATCTCTCGAATCGAAAAAACCATTACGAAAGATAGAACGCCAATAGCCACAAAAATCTTTGTGGTATTAAGTCCTATTTGATCGACAAATTGATAGAATTCACCCAGCATCTAATAGGCAGATCTATCGAAGATTGAGGGGATTTTCAACGCCAATTGCGTGCCTCAAAACTGATTTAAGACTACTTTTTCTTTGGTGGGCCTTTTTTGTTGGGTTGTTTCGCATAGATATATAATCCGATGGCAGCTAAAACAAAACCCAAAGCCAATAAAGATTGTTTCAAATGTGAGCCTGATCCAGAGCCTTCTTCAGGCGGAGCCTCAATATTGTCGCCGCCAGCGCCGCCGTCAGAAATATTGATTGGCGCTCCATAGTTTCCGCCGCCGGTGCCGTTAGCACCGCCATTGTTTAAGCTTTGTGAGGTCACAAGAACCTTGAGGCTTAGGATCGCTTTAAAGAAATCGTCCGCATATTTGCTATAGTATTTTTTGTGAGCAGAGAAGGTAACCAAGATGCCGATGCGATCTTTCAGTGTCGCCATATAGCGCGTGTAGTAGTTCGGGATTTCACTTCCGAGTTGAAGTCCGTCGACCCAGGGTTGATTTGCAATATTCGTGATCTTAGGTGGGCTCACAACTTGACTCATCGTCGGAACGCCTGAGAGCGAAGGGACCTGCTTTGGCGTCTTCAAGTGAGCTTCATAGGCGGCTAGATTGTCTGCAGGGCCTGCCTCTTTAGCGGTGAGGATGATCACAGCTTCTTTGCTTTCCTGGCCCGGTGTTTGCGCTCGGCAAACGTATTCGGTCTGTTCAAGGACACAAGCCCATCGATTTGGCAGTTCGAAACTGACATAGGAGTTCCGAAAAGTGATTCCATAAGCGGAGAGGCCGGCAAAAAAAACAATCAGGCTGAGTGTACAAGATGATTTCATAGTGGTTTCTCTAGTGTGACAGTTTTTCGGTAAAAATATAGTTTGAAGTCATGAGTTTAGACTTTTGTCGTGCGAGGAGTCGGCCGATAGACCTCTTGATTTCGGGTGGATACTTGATAATAATTGCCCGGCGACAGGAATACGACCTTAATTGAAGGGGGAGTTCTAGTGAATTTGCAGCAACTCGTGACTTTTACAACCGTAATTTCTGAAGGAAGTATGACAGCTGCGGCTGAGAAACTTTACCTCACTCAGCCAGCCGTGAGCCAACAAATCCGAAACTTAGAAGAAGAGACCGGGGTCGAACTTCTTGTGCGAGGAACGAGACAGGCTCGTGCCACCATTCAAGGCCAACTTCTCTACGAATATGCAAAAAAAATTATTGCACTCACTCAACAGGCACAGGTTGCAATTCAAACCATTGGTGAGGGTGTACAAGGTTCACTTCGTATTGGTACCTTAAACTCTTTAGGTCTTTATCTTTTAGGTCCATTGGTGGGAACTTTCCTAAGACATAACGCCAAAATTAATATGGCTCTCATGTACGAAGATGGAATTTCAATTTTCAAAGCTCTTGAAAAAGGTGAACTTGACGCTGCGATCTTGCCTGAAGTCGAAGCCGAATACGGCCTTAAACCCACTGGTCTTGAAGTGCGCGAGTTGATGAAAGATGAGGTTTGGTTAGTCGCTTCAAATAAAGAAATGGGTCTGCCCCAGTCGATTTCAGTGAAAGATTTGAACTTGAAGCCTTTTGTTCGTTTTTCTGAGAAAAACTCAAGCTTCAATGAAAAATTGCGTCTTGAACTCGTCAGACAAAACATCAAACTCAAACCTGTTTTTGAAAGCAATAACGTTGGCACAGTTAAAAAAGTAGTTGAGAGTGGACTTGGCTGGGGATTTTTACCATCTCACAGTATCAAAAAACAAGTTCGGGCGGGACGTTTGCTCAACGTCGAAGTAACTGATCTTAAATACTCGATCAATATTAATTATTATTTGCGAAAAACTGAGCAGAACTCTCATGTGAGTGAAATATTTTATCGTGCGTTGAAACAACCTGCGATTGGTTGAAAAACCTGATCTATTCTAGTCTTCGCAATTGGGCGGCGTAAAATCCGTCAAAATCATTGTCTCCAGGCCAGAAGTGCTTCTCAACCTCGAGCTTAAAGTTCTTATTATTTGCTAAGAAATTCTTAACTTGTAACTCATTCTCACTCGGCAAAATACTGCAAGTAGCATAGAGAACAAGTCCGCCTGGTTTTACCATTGGCGTATAAGTCTGCAAAATATCAGCTTGGATTTGGCGTAACTCTTCCACACGCTCAAGACTTAATTTCCATTTGCTGTCCGGGTTGCGTCTTAAGGCACCGAGACCTGAACACGGAACATCAAGCAAAACCCTGTCGGCGGTAGATTCGAGGCGTTTGATTGTTTTGCTTCCTTCAATCAATTTCATTTCGATGACATCACAGCCAGCTCGAGCTGATCGTTTTTTAAGTTCTGCTAATTTTTTTTCGTTAATATCAAGAGCGACAATGCGGCCTTTATTTTTCATGAGTGCGGCGGCGTGAAGAGTTTTACCTCCGGCTCCGGCGCAAGCATCAATGACTCGCATTCCAGGTTTGAGATCAAGCAAAGGCGCAATCATCTGAGACGAACCATCTTGAATTTCAAAGTGGCCAAGCTTGAAAGCTTCTGAGAGGAAAATGTTTTTTCGCTGCAATAACTTCATCGCACCTGGTGGAGACTTCAAAGTTTGCACCTCAAAATCTTCTGCGATGAGTTTAGCTTTTAGGGCCTCTGGAGTTGTTCGCAAAGTATTGGTTCTGATGATAACAGGTGCTTGAAGATTGAGAGCTTCAAGCAATTTATTCCATCGACTACCGAGCTCTGCTTTACCAAGATCGTAAAGCCACTCAGGGACCGAGTGGGTCTCAGCATCAGTAAAATTTTTGTTTTCGATAATATTTTTGATCTTGCGTTCATCAAGTCTGAAGGCATCGACAAAAGCGTTGATCTCAAGTTCTTTTTTCGAAATATAAAAATAGGTGAGTGCAAGTTTCTTAAGAGAGTATTCTGTTAGCGTGACGGGTTCATCAAGAACGACCCAAATAAATCTCCACCAACGAACAATCTCGTAAACATTCTCCGCGATAAATTTGCGATCACGCACACCCCATTTTTTATTCGCTTTAAAGGCGCGTTCGATGACCTTGTCGGCGTAGTAGCCTTCAGCAAAAATTTGCTCAAGGCATTGGGCGATAGCTGTGAGGAGCGGTGGATGAATTTTCAAAATGTAAAAAGAGCGCCAGTTGCTATGAAACTTCCGTTGAACTGACCGTTTGATAAAAGATGAAAATGATTCTTAACGCCAGCTTCAACAAAGAAACCCGTATTGTCGAGAACGTTGAAGAAGCGAGCCCCCAAAAAGAGTTGATAATCGAGAGAGATCGCCGATTGACCAGAAATCTGCTTCAAGAAAAATCCGGGACCTACACCTGCGCCAAAATAAAGTGGAAAATGCGAAGAGGCGTCTGGAAAAATAATAACTGGCAGGAAACTGAGTTTAGTTGCTGAGCCTTCGTTTAAGTTAAAGGTCGAAAAGTCTGCGCGAAAATCGAGGTCGGCCGCATTTGCCCATTCACCAATACGATAAGTAACGCCTAAGTTGAGCTTTCCGATATTGCTTTCATGCTCCGAACCCCATTTGTAGGAGTCGTCACCAACATAGGTTCCGATATGAACAGCTAGATAGTGAGCTTCTTTCGTGACTGAAGCTGGCCCCCTTGTTTCCTCTTCCGTCGCTTGGCCCATGTATTTTTGGGCTGCTTTGCGGCCCACTTTGGGCGGTAAAGTGCTGTGAGCAGGGGCTCTTCCCGTAACCGCTGGAGTAGCAGGAGCCTCAACTTTGTCTGATTTATCGCTGTAATCGACGGCACCCATGCCGTCCTCTTCAGCTCGCACCAGGCAGGATAAAGCTAAAACTAAGATTGAAATCGCGAGCTTCGACGTCTTTTGGCTGAAAATCATCCTCTAAACTCCTACTTATAAAACGAATGCTTTCATTAATATAAACCGACAACAATAACAAAGAAATCGAACGAAATTATTGACGCGGCCCGCTTAATCCTCTATGTTGCGGCCTTAAACTTCGTTCTTTGGAAATTAGAGGATTGTCATGGGTTCAAGGCGTGCTGCGCGTGAGTTGGCTTTACAGTATCTGTTCGGCCACGAATTTCAGAATAAAATGACCCCAAGTGAGTGGTTAGGACAATACTCTGAAGATTTTCAAGTCGACTCCGAAGTTGCCCTTTTCTCTAAAGACCTCTGTGAAGGGGTTCTCAAACATAAAACTGAAATTGACCCTGTTATCCAAAGCCATAGTGCGCATTGGAAAATCAGCCGTATGTCCCTCGTCGACATAAATATTTTAAGAGTCGCAGTTTACGAAATGCATTTTAGTACGACGCCGCTCGCCCCCAAAATTATTATTAACGAAGCAATTGATATTGCGAAGTTATATGGAACTATGGAGTCCGGCTCTTTCGTCAACGGAATCATCGATCAAATTGCGAAATCACTCGGCTCTGTTCAGAACTAAAACTCCTTGCTAGGTCGACTTAAAAAGTGCTTCAATTCAAATTGATGAATCACTTTAAGAATCAGCCTAATGCCTTTTCTGAAGGATCCCATTTGTGGATTATTGCCGATCTTGCAAATTCTGCCTGGGCACAAAAACTCGATTGGTATCTCAATTTTCAATTGAGACGGGCCAGTCTTCATCAATCCAAAAAAATTTCTGAAAGAGCTCAAGAAAAAATCTCAAGTTGGGGTGTCGATCTCGAAACGCTCGCAAAGCCAATCAAAAATCCAGAGAAAGCGGCACTTATGATCTCGAGTGACAAGCTTTTACCAAATCGTTTGACGGTGCAAATTCCCTATAACGAAAGCAGCGATTGGGTGCAAGAATGTGTCAAAGTTTTAAGAGAACTCAAGCAAACGAAAGCACGCGTTTTTTTACCTAAAAAAATGTCAGTGAACGAGTTCACAAAGACCGCAAGCTTAAAATCAAGCGACGGAAACTTTAGTTTTGAACTCATCGATGAGGACTCAATTGCCTGAAGAAAAAAAAGCCACGGTCTATATTATATCCGATGGGACAGGTGAAACAGCTGCCACTATGATCCGTGCAGCCCTTGTTCAATACTCTGAAGTCGACTCTCATATTGTTCGTCACAAAAATGTGCGAAATGAAAACCAAGTAGAGAGTTTAATTGATTCGGCATTTGATGCTAAAGCGATCATCGTTCATACCATGGCCTCGCCGCATCTCAGAGATAAAATTAGAGAGTATTCTTCTGGGAAAGGTTTACAAGCAGTTGATCTTTTAGGACCCCTGCTGGATCAGCTCGATATTTATTTTGGAGTGAAGTCTTCTCATCAGGTAGGTCTACTTCATACAGTTGATTCCCGCTATTTCAAGCGCATTGAAGCAATCGAGTACACCGTTAAACATGACGACGGAAAATGCCTCACAGATCTTGACGAGGCTGATATTATATTAGTAGGTGTCAGCCGAACCAGTAAGACTCCTCTTTCGATTTTTTTGAGTCATAAGGGATGGAAGGTCGTCAATATTCCTCTCGTTTTAAATACCGCACTTCCAGAAGAGCTTTCGAAAGTTGATCAGAGAAAAATTATTGGCTTGATTATTGATCCTGATAGTTTATCGCGCATTAGACGCAATCGTCTTGAGAAATTTGGTCAAGATCCAGGAGGCGAGTACGCGCGCAGTAGTTATATTGCGCAAGAAATTGAATACGCTCAAGGCCTCTTTAAGCAAAATCAAAGATGGCCTGTGTTGAACGTCACGGAACGAGCTCTTGAAGAAACGGCGACTGAAATCACTCGCATTATCGCTTCGAGAATGGGCCTTCCGGATAAACTCTTATTTTGAAATTATTTAATAGTCGTTTTTTCGTCCATAACATCGAGTAGTTCAATTTCAAAAAGAAGTGGCTGATTGACGGGCACAACGCCATCTCGAGTGCCACGGCTGCCGTAGGCGAGATCGGCAGGATTATAAAGTTTGCGTTTTCCGCCAACCTTCATATTGACCAAGCCTTCATCCCAGCCGGCAATGACTTGCTTTTCACCGAGCGTAAACTCAAAAGGTTCTTTTCCAACTGACGTATCGAGCTGAAAGCCTTTCATTTGAGGTTGCTTGGGATCAAAAAACCATCCGGTGTAATTTACTTTTACGCTTTTGCCTTTTGTGGCAGCAGTTCCGGTTCCGGCTTGAAGGTCTTCGATAATCAGATTTTTAATTTCTGCTGGAATTCGGACAAGACTTTTCTCTTTTTTCGGTTCAGATGCTTTCTTGGGCTTTTTATCAAGTCCCAGCAAGCTCTTAGCTGAGATTCCTGATTTTGGAGCCTCGGTAGGAGACGGCTGTGGTTGAGCCTGCGGCTGATTCAAAGAAGCCGGATCGACGCTCAACGCAAATGGTGAAAAACCAATCAAAACAAAACCTAAAATTAGAAAATTTCTCAACATAATTTGATCCTTCTCAACATCTTAAATATCCCGGACAGTTCACTGAAATCCAGCATAGCAAAAACCAGCAGGTCAACAATCGCAGAAACACCGCATTAGTTTTTTCGAAGTAAGAAAAACTTAAATTTGGTAGCTCTTTCAAAAATACTTCATCGCCTACAAAAACACAAGCGCCCCGAGGAGATCGGGGCCCTTACATATTTAAATTTCAAGCCGATTTTGAATGTTTTTTCTGGGCACCTGGCTTCGCTGCTCATCGAAACTACAATCAAAAAGCGGTGTGATTTTCGAGCGATTCAAAGTTTTTTGTTGAATTGAGAGGGAGAATGACGCTTGAATGTCATTTGATCATACTTTTCAAAGCATCATTGGGCGAGGGATAAGAGTACAGTGTCTAAAAAAATTACGAGTAGTAGTACAGCCGAATACTTTGCAAAAAATTTGCAGCAAGTGGGATTTTCATCGCCTCTCAAGGCCGTTTTAACAACGCTCAAAGAAGCCGTTGATAATTCGCTCGATGCTTGCGAAGAAAATTCGATTTTGCCTGATTTAAAAGTTTCAATTACCAAAATTGGCGAAGGCAGTTCGAAGTCGACGGACCTCATTAAAATTATTGTTGAAGATAATGGTCCCGGAATTGAGCCAGATGATATCGCAAAAGTTTTTGGTGAATACTTAGCTTCAAGTAAATTTGGAAAAGGTCAGTGTTCACGAGGACAACAAGGTATTGGTATTTCGGCAGCAACAACTTGGGCTCAATTAACCAATGCTTCAGGCGTTCAAGTTACGACGATCCAAAAAAACATGCGTAAAGCAATCAGCTGTTTGGTTGATGTGGATATTAAAGCCAACAAAGGTGTCGTAAAGAAAAAAGAGACAATCGATTGGGACCGTCCTCATGGAACAAAAGTTGAATTTAGAATTGATGGACGTATACAGTTAAATGGTGACGGAGGACTTCTCACTTATCTTGAGGGAACAACACTCGTTAACCCTCATATGAGTCTGGAGTATAAGGTTGTTGATCAAGACTGGGTCAAAGTAAAACGCGTGACCGATGTTTGCCCTGAAATCCCAGAAAGCACCTTGCCTCATCCACATACGATGAAACTTGGTGAGTTCATGACTCACGCCCATCTCTTCGGAAAAGTTGATTTTGGTAAATTTTTGAAAACAGGTTTTTCTCGTGTGACGGATCAAACAATTAAAGATCTCGTTAAAGGCGGAATGCCAAAAAATTTAATCACAATGCCCGTCATGAAAATGAAAGAAGGCGAATTTAAGGCTGCATTTCAAGTTATTCAAAAAGCTGAGCTGCAAAGTCCTTCGACCAAATCGGTATTAACGGTTGGCGAAGAGGCGCTTTCAAAAAGTATCATGCGATTAGGGGACATCGACTTTTTCTCAGTCGTCACTCGTAAACCTCGTATTTGTGATTTTAAACCTGTTGTCGTTGAGGTTGCGCTTGCACGTTTTCTCACTCGCGGCAGTATGGATGAGTCTATCCAATTGTTGAGATTTGCGAATCGTGTTCCTTTACAGTTCGATAAAGGTGCGTGCGCGATTACTCAAGCCGTTGAAAGTGTCAACTGGCGCTCGTATGGTTTGGCTCAAGGCAAGGATAGTATCCCAGCAGGGCCTTATGTATTTGCGATCAGCGTCGTTTCTCCATTTATTAAATTCAAAAATGCTTCGAAAGAAACGATTGATGCTTCAGACGAACTGATTGAAGAAATTAGGCGCGCGCTCATGCAGGCGGGTCAGCAACTCTCTCGTCATATTCGTAAAGAAAATAAAGAAGCTGATCTCGAAAGAAAATTAGCTCACATTGAGCAATTTGGTCCCATATTGGTTGAAGGACTCGTGCGCATTACAGGTGCAAATCAGACTCGCAAGAAAAATGCCGAAGAGGGTTTGAAAAAACTCTTGGGTCGAGACACGCGTGCAGCTGAAAAAGATTTGTCAGTTGCCGAAGTGAGACTTGCTGCTCTGAAAGAAAAAGCTCTTAAGGCGGGTGTTAAGTTTGATCAAAGACATGTCGAGAGCGAACTCTTGGGTGTTCCTGAAGAAGAATTAACTGAGTTTGAAGAGCCTTCAGACGAAGACTCGGATGCTTCTTCTGCGAAAGGCACACAAAAGGGAACTGAAAAACAAGGTACCGAAAAGCAAGGCACCGAAAAGCAAGGCACCGAAAAACAAGGTGCCGAGAAGCAGGGAACCGAAAAGGCTTCTCGCGGAACTGAAGCTCAAGCTACGACCACCACTGCCAAAGCTGCGACCACCGCAAAATCGGCTGGTAAATCGACTCAAAAAAAGTCGAAATAAAGGGATAGTCTCATGGATAAAATTATTCGCATTCGAAAACTAACGAAAGATATTCCTGCAGAGGCGAAAGCTCTTTGCGATATGATGCTCAAGGAACTTGAGAACTCAAATCGGCCAGTACTCGAGGCCGTAAAGTGTTCTCTCGATAATTCGCTTTATAATCCAAAAGTGGGATACCTCACTCCTGGAAGTAAACGAGTTCGCACTGAGCTCAATGTTTCGAGTGTTCAAAAGATGGCTCGTGTGGTTTTCATGCTTGAAGTTTTACTGCGAAATATTCGAACGGGTGCCGTCAATACAAAGCGCGAATTATACTACATTGGAAAAGGTATGGTGAAGTCCTCTACCAATTTGAAGCCGCTTGATTTTACGGCTCAAGAAGAGAGCGACTCGATCATTGATTTTATTGGTGACATGCTTGAAGTTTATCGTGAAGAACTCAATTGTTTTGCCAATGACCGTGGTGGACAAACCTATTCTCAGCATTTAGTCGTGACTGAAACTCTTCCCGACGGCGAAAAAGCGGTTGTCGATTTAAGTTCACTCGGAACGACTCCATTTCAACCTAAAAATAAACCTCAAGCTTTGAGGCTCAAAGCAAAGAAAAAAATTGAATTTTGTCTTGTCGTTGAATCAGAAGGTACAGCGGGTACTTTGGTAGCTAATGGTATGACGAAAAGACATAACTGTATCGTAATGGGTGCTCAAGGGGTTCCTTCAAACGGTGTGCGTGGTTGGAGTAAATTGATTCAAACTGAGCTCAATGTTCCGATCTTCTTTTTCGGAGATCTGGATGCGTACACTTTGCAAAACATCTTCCGAACTCTAAAAGCTGGTTCGGCGGCATCTTTGATTCGAAACTCTGACTTTTCGGCTCCTTCCGTTCATTTCTTGGGTGTTTTGCCTGAAGACGTGAAAAAATATGATCTTGATTGCTACGAAGTGCGCGAGAAAGATCCCGTTGAAGCGAGATCTCTTAAAAAAGCCAAAGATGCATTGGCAAATGATCCATTTTTTCAAGATAAGAAAAACCGCAAGCTCGCGGATATTCTCAACTGGCTCGTTAAGAACAAACTTCGTTGCGAGCAACAAGCGCTGTTTGCGGTGAATCCGAATGATCCGCTCACTCCTGAGAAGATCATTGTGGATAAAATACGAAGTGGTTCCTACGTTTAGGAAAGGACCCTGTCTCGTCAGAGACGCGGACTCCTGTCCTCGCGTGCATTTTTTCGCGGGAAGCGAAAAAAACGCGTCACGCTTGCACGAGGTCTCTGCCGAGACAGAGTCCTTTCCCCGATATCTTCGCTTTAGGTTTTTGTGATCTTGGATTAGCCCCACGAAGCAGTTAGGGGCCTAACTAGTTTTTTATAGGATTGCTAGGTGCTTGTAAGTATTCGGCTTCGTGCTTAGGTCTCGGTCAATTTGCCCTTCTTGCTCGGAATCCTTCCTCTCCCTTTGAAGCTTTCTGCTTTGAATCTTTTCTAAAGTCCTTATGATTTGGCTGATCGCGCTTGTCCACCATTTTGCATTGGTATATAACGCCGAGCACATGATTCGGGACGGGATGACCTATGATGAACTTACTTAAGTTTTGTGCGCCTTTTCTTTTTTTGGCTTCTTTTGTTTCTGCAAAGACCATTGAGAATTATCACTATCCTTACCAAAACCCATATTTGGCGACTCTGACCTACGAAGTGATTCGTTCTCAGAATAAAATCCCCGTTCAATTGTTGAAAGTTCCGGGACTTGCGAGCCGTTCGGCTGTTCCCTTGCTTGAAGGCCGCAATTATACGAAGGTGAGTATTTACAATCAAAAGACTCTAAGTCCTTTGGTATTTATGATCACGGGCACAGGCTCACAAAGTAATGACCCTGCTGTGAATACTCAGGCTGAGATTCTCTTTCAAATGGGCTATCACGTGATCGTGATCCCTTCGCCTCTTAATTGGAGCTTCATTTTATCTGAAAATACGAGCGCTCTCCCGGGCTATACTCCTGATGAAGCAAGAGATCTTTATGCCTATTTGCAGAAGGTGATGGGATTGCTTAAGGGATCATTGAAGGTGTCGAGCTATGCGATTGCCGGGTACTCACTCGGAGCCGCTGAAACTGCTTTTATGAGTGAAATCGATTTGAAAGAGAAAAAATTTAACTTTGAAATGGTTCTTCTGGTTAATCCTCCACTTGATTTGATTTATGCGGTTACGACACTCGATCACTTGTTGTATGTGGCGGCTAAGTGGACTCCACAGAAGATCGACTATGTGCAGTCACTTATTTACACCTATGGTGAAAAAATCACCTCGCGAAACCCATCAGATCCAACCTATTACGATGGTTTTGAGCAAACGCCATTTGCTCGGACCGACTACGATATGTTTCTAGTTGGCTGTGCGTTTCGCGCGACTTTAGGGGATGATATCTTCACGAATCAGCAGATTCGAGATACCGGAATTTTAAAATCAAAAGCAGTCCCAGGCCGTCAATCAGAGCGCGAAGCTGAAGCGCGCACGATTAGTTTTACTGAATATATTCAAAAGCTTGTCCTGCCTACTTATGTTCGTGAAAATGGTCTTTATGCGACCACTGAAAGCTTTTTTCAATCGGCGAGTGTGAATAGCATTCGCGAGAAACTTGCTCAAAATCCTCGGGTCTTTATATTTCATAACATCGACGATTTTTTGACGAAATCTGAGGACTTAGCCGAATTTGAAAAGCTCATGGGAGATCGTATGACGATTTTTCCAGGTGGAGGACATCTGGGTAACTTGTGGTACCCAGACAATGTTCAAGAATTTAAAAGCTTATTTACTGCTTTAAGAAACTAATTAAGCTTTTAATTTACCGGATTTGATCAGCTCTTCAAGTTCGGCATTTCCGCCTACTAATTTTGAATTGACGAAGACTTGTGGAAAGGTTGGCCAGCCACTCCATAGTTTAATTGCAAGTCTTGGTTTCCACATTGAAAGATAGCTTCCGTACTCCAAATATTTAAAGCTGACTCCAGCGGCTTCTAAGTTTTTACGCGCTTTTTTGACAACAGGGTTTTGTGTCATGCCGACAATAACAATTTTATTAGATTTCACGGCTTCTTCGACTTCTTTTACTACTTCAGAGTGAAATTTTTCGATTGCTTCTTTAGCTTTGGTTTCCAAATTTTCAGTTGCTAATACTTTTCTCATAGATTCTCCTTATTGGCTGAGCTGTCGCTCAATTAATTTTCGGTAAATTCCTTTTTCTTCTTTTATTAAATCTTGGTGTGATCCGAGTTGCATGATTTTGCCATTCTCCATCACGCAAATGACGTCTGCACTCTGAATGGTTGCAAGGCGGTGAGCAATCACAAGGGTTGTGCGGCCATTCATGAGTCGAGTCAGAGCTTCTTGCACGAGGGCTTCGCTTTCAGTATCAAGAGCGCTGGTTGCTTCGTCTAAGATTAAAACCTTTGGGTCTTTCAGAAGAGCACGTGCGATGGCGACCCGCTGTTTTTGGCCGCCCGAGAGTTGAATTCCTCTCTCGCCAACAAGAGTGGCATACGACTCTGGAAACTTCACAATAAATTCTTCTGCGTTTGCAAGGCGAGCCGCTCGCACCACTTCTTCGTGAGTTGCGGCTGCATTTCCGTAACGTATATTTTCTTCAATGCTCGAAGAAATGAGAATAGGCTCCTGAGAGACCAGGCCGATCTGCTGACGCATCCAGTGAGGTTCGAGGCTCTTAATGTCTTGGCCATCAAGAGTTATGCGACCCTTGAGTGGATCGTAGAATCTCGAGACGAGGCTCGCAACGGTGGTTTTGCCGCTTCCTGATTGACCTACGAGTGCAAGTGTCTGTCCAGGTTTGAGTTGAATATTGAAGTCTTTAAGGACTTTCATATCAAGGCGGCTTGGATAGGCGAAGTCGACATTTTCAAAAGTGAGTTCGCCAGTGAGGTTTTGAATTTTGCTTCCACTATTATTATGGACGAGAGGCCTTTTATCTAGAATTTCGAAAATGCGTCGTGCGGCCCCGACAGCGGACATGAAATCGCCCCACAGGCTTCCGAGAGCGCCGACTGCAAAAGACATGATTAAAAGATAAAGTAAAAATTGTGTGAGATCACCAATCGTGAGTTCATTTGCAATAACAAGTTTTCCGCCAAACCACAGGACACCGACAATTGCGAAATATCCAATGATTGAGGCGATACCCGTAAACCAAGAGATTTGCAAAATACGGCCGCGAGCCGAGGCCAAAGACAGTGTGAGACTTGAATTATAACGAGACTTTTCAAAATCTTCTTGAGCAAATGATCTGACAGTTCGCATTCCAGAAATTGTTTCTTCAGCAACAATCGAAGCTTGGGCTAGTGCATCTTGTGATTTTTTAGAAAAGCCTCTTATGCGGCGACCAAATATGCCGGCCCCAAATGCAACTGGTGGAACAACAAGAAGCATGGTCATAGCTAATTTAGGTGAAGTGTAAATCATCATTGTGAGACCCCCGATGGCCCCCGCGACATTGCGAAGTCCCATTGAGATATTCACGCTTACGGCGTTTTGTAAAATAGTCGCATCACTTGATATGCGACTCATCAGTTCGCCGGTTCGATTAAAATCAAAAAATGCAATTTCTTGCTCGAGAATATGCGAGTAAAGATTCTGTCTAAGACGTAGAACAATTCTTTCGCCGGCCATGGTAAAAAGATAGTAGCGAAGCGCTGAAGCAATCGCCTGGATAAAAAAGATCACAAGCATCAATAAAGCGACGTGATTAATTTTGTCTATTTGTTTTGAGTTGAGAGCACCGTCGATCATCGTTTTAATAAACTGCGGATAAACAAGATTGCTTGAACTACCGATGGCCAAAAACACGGTGGCAATGAGAAGAGTTTTTGCTTCCGGTTTTGCGAGCTTTAAAATACGAAGCCACAGATCTTTTGGATCTGAGTCTATCTCGGCTATTGTTTTTTTAGACATAGAGGCTTTCTTATAAATCTAAATTGATACTTCGTCCGACAGGGCTCAGTGAGAGTCCTGCAAGTTTAAAGTGTTGGAGGCCGAATGGAATACCAATAATGGTCAGGCATAAAAAGAGGCCGAGCAAGAGATGTCCAAGTCCGAGCCACCATCCGCATAAAACAAACCAGACGATATTGCCGAGCGTGCTCAGGCCACTCATAACAGCTGAAGACTTCGATTTTTCAACTTTAGAGCCAAAGGGCCAAAGATTCAGTATCGCGATATTAAAACAAGCTTTTGCCCAAGGAATTCCGATAATCGAAATCAGCATGACAAGACTTGCAAAAAACCAACTAACAGCAGTCGCCCAGCCACCTAAAAAGAGCCACAACAAATTCAAAAGTATACTCACGTTTATCCTTTCAATTTTGCTTTAATTTGCTCGATCAATTGAGCGTCTTGATCGTCAATGCCAACCGGAGTCCAAATTGAAAAGGGAATATTTTTTCGAGACAACTGAGATTTAAGATCTTCAATATGAAGAGCTCCGATGACAATGACTTTTATGCCGTGAAGTTCGCTTGCTTTTGCAATAAAGCGTTCATCTCTTTGATGAATGGAAGTTTCAAATTGCTCGATCGCCTTTTTAATTTCAGAATTGAGCTTTTCGACAACCAAGTTTTTTGAAGAGCCCTTTGGGAGATGCAATATCTCGGAGGCGGTTTTAATATAACTTTGTCGGTCGGCTTC
>JAYUEB010000214.1:0-6146 GCA_043739525.1 Bdellovibrionales bacterium | reverse complement strand
TGAAATTTGATCCAAATATTTAACGATCGCACGAATACTATTTCCGTGAGCTGCTACTAAGATTTTTTTACCGGCTTTAATTTGCGGAACAATCTCAGTCTCCCAAAAAGGCATCACACGTGCGACGGTGTCTTTAAGTGATTCACCCGCCGGCAATTCATTTGGAGAAAGCTTTTTGTAGCGCGGATCAAATGAAGGATGGCGGGGATCTTTCTCATCCATTTTTGGTGGCGGAATATCAAAACTTCTACGCCAAATGTGAACCTGTTCTTCACCATGTTTAGCTGCGGTCTCAGCTTTGTTCAAGCCCGTAAGAGCGCCGTAATGGCGCTCATTCAAACGCCAACTTTGGTGAATCGGAATCCACATGAGATCCATTTCTTCGAGTACTATGAACAAAGTTTTAAGAGCACGATTGAGAACCGAAGAGAAGGTGAAATCAAAATTGTAGCCCTCAGCTTTGAGCAAGTTCCCAGCAGCTTTCGCCTCGGTAAGACCTTTTTCAGAAAGACCAATATTTTGCCAACCTGTAAAACGATTTTCTTGATTCCAAAGGCTTTCACCGTGTCTTAGAAAAACAATTTTATACATTTCGAACTCACTTTTTATCTATTGGTTTAGGTGGAGTTTTATTTGGTGGATTGTTAGGAGCCCTATTCGGCGGCTGAGGCATCATATTACCCATGACGGCATTGGACTGAATCGACTCTTCTCTTGAGTTGCGACTGCGCGGCTTTGGGCTCTTCATCTCTTTTTCTTTCTCAACTTGTTCCGTGAGATCGACCGTGATGTCGCCAAAACATTTGAGCTGACAAGAGAGACGCCTGCGATCAATAAAATATCCGGAACCAATCAATGCAAGCTCAGCACTTGAAGGTTGCAAAACATTGTATTCACCTTCGGCAAGTACCACACGACATTCTGCACAGGATGGAACGCCCCTGCAGATAGACTTAATAAAAATATTGTTCTCGAGTGCGACGTCTAAGACACTTTGGCCCGACTTCACCTCGCAAACAATATCTTGTGGAACAAACTTAACTTTCACTTTACACCACTTTTCAATCGAACTTCACTTTTGCGAACTTCTTTTTACCGACTTTGAAAATCCACTCATCTGATTTTTTTGGATTTATCTTGTGCTTCAAATCACTAATTTTTTCAGAATTAATTTCAACCGCGTTACCCGTGATAAGACGTCTTGCTTCACTGGTTGTTGGAACGAGGCCAAGCTGTTTCAATAAACCAGGCAAATCAAGAGCCGCGATCTCAGTCATTTTAATCGAGATCTTCTCGATGTCGTCTGGAACACCTTTATCAACAAAAATACGATTGAATTCGACTTCGGCATTTTCAGCGGCCTCTTGAGAGTGAAATCTTTTAACGAATTCTTTTGCAAGTTTCACTTTAACTTCTCGAGGGTGAGCCGCACCCGATTTTAAATCGGCTTTAATTTTATCAAGCTCTGAGGAGGTCACTTCACTTAAAAGCTCGTAATATCTAAGCATCAAGGTATCGCTCACGCGCATTGTTTTACCAAAAATATCTCGAGGCGAATCTTCTATCGCAATATAATTATCAAGGCTCTTAGACATTTTATTCACGCCATCGAGACCTTCAAGTAACGGCATAGTCAAAATACATTGAGGCTCTTGCCCATAGGCCTTTTGAAGTTCGCGACCGACAAGTAAGTTAAATTTCTGATCTGTACCGCCAAGTTCAATATCGGATTTGAGCGCAACTGAATCGTAACCTTGTACAAGCGGATACAAAAACTCATGGATTGAAATCGGCGTATGATTTTTATAGCGCTTTTCAAAATCATCCCGTTCAAGCATACGAGCCACCGTGTATTGCGCCGTTAATTTAATAAAATCGGTTGCAGAAAACTTTTCCATCCACGATGAATTCCATGCGAGTTCGCACTTTTTCATATCGAGTATTTTAGCAATTTGATTCACGTAAGTTTTTGCAAAATTGGCGACTTCTTCTTTGGTAAGAGGTGGACGGGTTTCATTTCGTCCGGTTGGATCGCCTATGAGAGCCGTAAAATCACCAACTAAAAAGATCACCGTATGTCCGAGATCTTGAAACTGTCTGAGCTTATTAATTAAAACTGTGTGACCCAAGTGAAGGTCAGGGCGTGTCGGATCAAAACCTGCTTTGACCCTGAGAGGCTTTGATTCTTTGTAAGATTTCTCAAGCTTTTTTAAAAAATCAGGCTCAGAAACGAGGTCGACACAACCGCGCTTAATTTCTTGAAGTTGAATTTTTGGCTCTAGAAATTTCACTTTAAAATCCCTTTATCTCGCGTGTTCGACGACTCGAGTTTCTCTCACGACATTCACCTTTACTTGTCCCGGATAATTGAGCTCGCGCTCAATCTTACGTGCGATATCATGTGAAAGCATTTGCGCCTGCTCATCCGTCACTCGACTGCTCTCAACGAGCACTCGAAGTTCACGACCGGTTTGCATGGCAAAAGTTCTTAAGACTCCATCAAAGCTATTGCCGATTGATTCGAGATCCTCGACACGTTTAATGAAGCTATCCATGGCTGGACGTCGGGCTCCTGGACGAGAATTTGAAAGAACGTTTGCTGCTGCAACAATAATTGCGATCATTGAGTTTGGTTTTTCTTCTTCATGGTGCGCGCGAATGGCGTGGCAAATCTCTTCACTCTCGCCGTGCTTCTTAGCAAATTCAGCTCCAACAAAAGCGTGCGAGCCTTCAAAGCTATGATCAAGCGCTTTGCCGATGTCGTGTAGCAAACCCGCACGACGTGCACGTTTCACATCCACACCCAGTTCGCCTGCGATCATTCCGCTTAAGAATGCGACTTCCATTGAGTGAGTGTAAACGTTTTGCGTGAGCGAGTGACGATATTTAAGAGAACCAAGCATGCGCACGATCTCAGGATGAACGCCGTGAATACCGAGATCAAAAATAGCTTTATCACCATCTTCTTTCATCGATTTGAAAAGATCCTTTTTTACTTTGTCGACGACTTCTTCAATTCGAGCGGGATGAACGCGTCCATCTTCCATTAGTTTCTCAAGAGCTCGCTTCGCAACTTCTCTTCTGACAGGATCAAAGCCCGAAATAACGACTGCCTCGGGAGTTTCATCCACGATTAAATCAACTCCGCAACAAGCCTCAAGAGTTCGAATATTTCGACCCTCTCGACCAATAATTTTACCCTTCATTTCGTCACTTGGAAGTGTCATCACGCTCACGGTTCGCTCAGAAGAGTACTCACCCGCATAACGAGCAACGGCCATCGCAATAATACGTTTCGCTCGTTTTTCGGCGTCCGTAATAGCCTCTTGTTCAATTTGCATCGAACGTTTAGCAGCCTCAACACGCGCCTCTTCAGAAAGAGCTTCTGTCATTTCCTTTTTAGCTTCAACAGCAGTCAAACCTGAAACTCGCTCAAGTCGTTGTTTGAGCTCTTCAATTTTACGTTGAGCATCGGTTTCGAGTTCGCCCAAACGTTTCTCAATGATTTTCACTTTTTCATCACGTGCCGCGATCTCTTGAAGTTTTACTTCAAGATCTTGATCTTTATTTTGAAATTCTTTTGTGAGCTTCGATTCTTTCTCAACAAGTCCTTGTTCTTCTTTTTTCAGAAGCGTTTTCTGTTTTTGAATATCAGCTTCGACATTTCGTCTCGCTCTGGTCTCAAAATCCTTTGCGCGCATTTTCGAATCGCGATCGATCTTTGCAGACTCGCCTTTCGCACGATTGATGATCTTATCTGCTTCGGCTTCAGCAGACTTTTTCGTTTTTTCATCCAGTTGCTTTTTGTAAAGCATGTGTGCCACACCACCAACAGCAAGTCCCGCAAAGGCAGCCACAATTAAGAAGACTACGTCGCTCATATAAATTTCCTTTCAGAGAAACCAGAAAAATCCAAACTTTGAGCCAAATTTTTAAACTTTGAAAAATTGAGGCTAAAGTTTTCAGTTACCAGACGATCGATTGCTTGATCGTGATTTTGAGTTTTAATTTTTTCATTTAATAATTGAGATTGAAAACACACGCCAATTTTTTCGGCTTTGCATTTAGATAAAAAGCGATCGTAAAAACCGCGACCACGGCCAATTCTTGCACCAGTCGAATCAAAGGCAACACCCGGAACAATAACACCAGTCATTTGGCTCGCAAAAACTCTTTGAGCTTTTTGATGGTCGGGCTCATGAATACCGAACTGACCTTTTTGAAACTCATGTTCTTTGGCTGGAACATAAAAATGAATCTCATCACCCTGAATCTTTGGAAAAGCGAACAGGATTTGATCTGATAAATCTTGATAGGTTTGGGTCAAATTGGGCTCTAATGCGAGTGGCATAAATGCGGCCCAGATCCCTGAGCGATTGCGTAAAAGGTGTTTGAGACGCAAATTCAAAGCGGAATTTTGCCTCTCAAAAGCTTTAAGATCTCTCAGTCTTTTCAACCGAGAAAAAATCATTTTGCGAACCGAATTTTTCGTAAACAAAATCTTAACTCCAAAAATCAATAGGCTCTCTCCAAAAGAAACCTAATTTACTTCTTCTGGAGCTCCGCCAAGACTTTCTGAGTTTTGTTTTCGAGTTGGGCAAGATCTTTACTATATTGGTCTTTGAGTTTTAAAAACTCTTCAGCCAAGTGCAAAGACGCTAAAATAGAAGCGTTTTGAATAGAACCGGTTTTGGTAAGAGGTAAGGCCTCATTGATTTTTGAGTTCACGAGTGCAACTAGTTGCTCTACCATTTCATGGTTATGGGATGATTTCAGGCGCAGCGGGACTCCGGCGATTTCAACTTCATATAATTCTGGAGATTTATCTTTTATTTCAAGCATTTCATCTTCTTCATATATTTCATGTATTCAAACTTATCATCTGGTCATCTGGTCATCTTGCTGTGGGATTTTTTTATCTCCATCAGATCGATCTCGTAAAATCGCTTAATCTCAACACCGCTGCTTCACTTCAAAACTTGCATAAAAAACTCGAATATACCTTAACTCAGGAATTCCTTGAATCAGAGCTATCCAGGCTTCAATGTACGCGAAAAGAATCATGAAATGCAAGACTCGATGTGAGGTAGAGCTATCAGATGATCGAATCGACAAATTCTTGAGATTTAAAGGATCTGAGATCGCCAATTCCTTCACCGATGCCTATGAGCTTAATCGGAAGTCCCATCTCGTAAGCTAGACCAAGTGCGACTCCGCCTTTTGCTGTGCCGTCCAATTTAGTCAGAACGACTCCCGTAATGCCAAGAGCCGAATGAAACTCGCGAGCTTGCTGTAAGGCATTTTGCCCGGAGCTTGCATCTAAAACGAGCAGGACTTCATGAGGCGCTTCCGGAATCACTTTCGTGATCACGCGCTTCATTTTCTTAAGTTCTTCCATCAGCGACTTTTGAGTATGCAATCGACCTGCAGTATCAATAATGACGACGTCAAAAGCCTGAGCCTTGCCCATTGAAACAGCATCAAATGCAACGGCACTTGGATCGCTGACACCATCAGGTGAAAAAATTTCGACTTGAGCACGATCGGTCCAGACTTTGAGCTGGCTTCCAGCTGCGGCGCGAAATGTGTCACCCGCTGCAACTAACACCTTTTTTCCTTGGCTCGCTAACAGGCCAGAGATTTTTCCGATACTGGTCGTTTTGCCGGCGCCATTTACGCCAACGATCATGAGAACTCGAGGCTTACCGCCTTCAGTAAAATGAAGAGCCGATAAGATATCTTCACTCACCACCGAAGTTTGAGTCTTTGAAAAAATGTCGAGCATCTCAGTCTTAATAGCTTCTCGAATGGATTCAAAGTCGGAACTACCTTCAGCTTTTAACTTTGCTTCAACTGCCTGCATGAGTTTTTGAACCGTTTGCGGGCCTAAATCACTGGTATACAAAATCTCTTCGAGCTCATCGAGTTCGTTTGCTGAAAGCTGCGCTTTATTTGAAAAGATCCCCTTAATGCGACCGAGAAAACCTGTACGAGTGGCTGTCAATGAATCCGAGAGACTGACAACTTTAGGTTTGGCCGAAGCAACGGGAGGAGGTATTTCTTTTTCAACAACAACAGGTACAATTTTGCGGACTGTCTTCTTGCGCTTAAATCCAAAATAAAAAATGGCGAAAGCACCGGCGGTT